>DATJWL010000068.1:0-17323 GCA_035501215.1 Casimicrobiaceae bacterium | reverse complement strand
GTCGCCGACGGCTCGATCACAGAGGTCTCGCCGAAGCCCATCACGGACCAGGCCGCGCGCGTGATCGACGTCGGCGGCCGCACGCTGATGCCCGGCCTCATCGATGCGCACATGCACGCCTACTGCAGCGACGTATCGATGCAGAAGGTCGAGGCGATGGGCGAACCGTACCGCACTGCGCACGCAGTACGCATGCTCGGCCACGCGCTCGACTGCGGCTTCACCACCGTGCGCGACATCGGCGGCGGCGATTACTCGCTCGCCAAGGCGATTTCTGACGGGCTCGTGCGCGCGCCGCGCTTCTTCTACGCCGGCCGCGTGCTTTCGATGACGGGAGGGCACGGCGACTTCCGTCCGCTGGAGCAGAAGTCACATGACCACGAGCTGTGCTCGTGCGGCATCGTCAACTGGGCTTGCCGCATGGCCGACGGCGTCGATGCGTGCATCGCCGCAGCGCGCGACGAGCTGCGGCAGGGCGCGCACTGCATCAAGATCATGGGCTCGGGCGGGGTGGCCTCGCCCACCGATCCGATCTGGATGAACCAGTATCGCGAGGATGAGATTCGCGCGATCGTCAACGAATGCGTCGAGCGGCGGACCTACGTCGCCGCGCACTGCCATCCAGCGAGCGCGGTCCGGCGCTGCGTGGAATTCGGCGTGCGCTCGATCGAGCACGGCACGCTCATCGACGACGATACCGCGCGCTTCGTCGCCGAACGCGGCGCGTACATCGTGCCCACGATGGTCGTCATCTTCGTCCTCGTGGAACTGGGGCGCGAGCTCGGCTTTCCCGCAGTGAGCCAGGAGAAGGCCGAATACGCGTACAAGCAGGCGCTCTCGGGCATGGACAAGATGCGCCGGGCAAACGTCAAGGTCGGCTTCGGCACCGATCTCCTTGGATCCACCTACGTGCAGGAGTGCCGCGAATTCACCATCCGCCGCGAAGTGTTCTCTCCGCTCGAGCTGTTGCGGCAGGCAACGTCGGTCAACGCCGAGCTGATGATGCAGCAGGGCAAGCTCGGCTGCATCGCCCCGGGCGGGCACGCCGATCTATTGGTAGTCGACGGCGATCCGCTGAAGGACATCTCGTTGCTCACGGCGGATGGCAAGAAGCTGCGGATGATCGTACGCGCCGGTGAGATTGTGAAAAACGAGCTGCGGTAACAGGCAAAACGTGCGGGGAGGTCATTTACACCTCAAATGCCATGCCTTCCCGTCCCGGCGTGACTCGATAGGCGGGCTTGGCTTCGTCGATCGCCGCCGTCATCAGACGATCGAGGTCGGCGTCGGAGTGACCGGGGTCATGATGAAACGGCACCAGGTGCTTCACTTCCACGAGCGTTCCGAAGTCCAGCATGTGCCTGAGAGAACTATGTCCCCAGCCGATATGGTTGGAATACTCTTGCGTGGTGTATTGGCTGTCGTGAATCAGCAGATCCGATCCTTCGGCGAGCGCCCCTCCGGACGTCCATGCGCGCGGCAGTGACGGAAAGGCCCGTGCGCCGAGCGCGGGCTCGTGGTCAGGCAAGTACGTCAACACCTTTCCCGTCGCCTCTGAAATGCGATAACCGACGGTGGGTCCGGGGTGGCATACCAGCGCGGTCGCAACGTGGAATTCGCCGATATCGACCTCGCCGCAAGGAACCTCGTGCAGATGCAACTCGCACGGCAGCTCGCGGAGTCCGACCGGAAAAAGCGGCGGTGAGAGGTACCGCATGAGCCGCGTCTGCAGGCTCAGTTGAATGCTGGCGGGCCCCCAGATGTGGACCTCGACATCGGGGCGGTACAGGGGGGCGAAGAATCCCAATCCCTGAATGTGATCCATGTGGAGGTGGGTCAGCAGCACGTCGACGCGGCGCACCGAAGCGTCGATTGTCGCCGCCATGCGGCGGATGCCCGTCCCCGCATCGAGCACAACGATGGTACCCTCGCGTCCGCGCACGGCCACGCACGATGTGTTGCCGCCGTAGCGAGCCGTGTCCGGGCCGGGCGTGGCAAGCGAGCCGCGTGTGCCCCACAGCGTCGCCTGCATTTCATATCTCCCAGAAGATATTCATCACGCCCAGAAAATGGCCGCCTTCGCCGACGAGCGGAAACGCGGTGACCTGCAGGTGTCGCCATTCGCGGTCCCCGCTTCGCGTCCATATGGTCCGGGAAATGGGCCGGCGCTGGAGGCGCGCCACCGTCATCGGCCTGTCTTCGGGCACGATGGGGTTGCGATGCTCGTCGACCACGGTGACCCCGCGGTTCCATTCGTCAGCGGGGATCTCGCCCGTTTCCTCGAAGCGCCGATCCATGATCGCTTCGGCCGGTTCGTTGTAGAAGATGAGTGTTCCCTCGGCATCCACAAGGAGGATGGGCATGGCCACGCAACTGGCGAGCTGCCTGGCCAGAATGACCTGGATGGCCTTGGAGGTCGACATGTTCTTCCTCCTGCGTCCGAGATGCTAACGAGATCTAGGTGGCGGGCGCATTCGACCCACACCAGACCCAGACGAGGCTTGAACGCGGACCTTCGATCTCGCCCCTCAGATTTAGCATTATGGGGGCAATGCGCCACCAACAAGGAGCCCCGCCGGAGCGAGGACGGGGCCAAGCCGAATGTCGTGGCTTTCTGCACTTCATCCCTCCCGGCCTACGGCGTGTCGTGAAAGAGTGGAGCTTGCCGGCCCCCTGCTCTAATCTCACGCCAAGCCCAATGGGCGCTTGAGATGCCATCCCGATGAGTACCGACCAACCCAACCCTGGCGCCGCGAGCGCCGCCCGCGGCACCCCGCCGCCTTTGCAACCCCCCGGCATCAAGCAGACGCTGCGCGACGTCTGGCGTGTAATCGTCGAGCTGTGGTGGCGGTTCTTCGATTGGCTGGCCGTCGTGTCGTGGAAGACGCTGCTGGTCGTCTACCTGCTGTGCCTGATTCTCGCCGCGATGCTCCATCGCCCCATGACGTTCTTCTTCTTCGTGATCGTCTCGGCGATCATCAAGGTGGTGGCGGGCGGCAAGCGGCGCGCCGAACTGACCGCTCGGCAGGCAACGCAGCGCGCCGATGACGAACAGCTCGAGCGGAGCGTACTTGAAGCGCGCATGCAGGCGCTGCAGGCGCAGATCGAGCCGCATTTCCTGTTCAATACGCTGGGCAGCATCGATCAGCTCATCCAGACCGACCCGCCGCGCGCCTCGAAGATGCAGCAGAGCCTCATCCGCTACTTGCGCTCGGCGATGCCGCAAATGCGCGAAGGAGCCCGTCCCACGCTGGGTCAGCAGATCGAACTGTGCCGCGCGTTCCTTGACATCATGGCGGTGCGCATGGAAGAGCGCCTGCAGACCGTCATCAACGTGCCGGAAGGCTTGAAGTCCGCGGTGTTCCCGTCGATGATGCTGCAGACCCTGGTCGAGAACGCGATCAAGCACGGGCTCGAGCCGAGAGCCACGGGCGGACAGATTACGATCATCGCCGAGATCGTCGACGGACAATTGACCGTGCACGTGCTCGACAACGGAGTGGGCTTCATGCCGAAAGGCAACGATGGCGTGGGACTCGCCAACATCCGCGAGCGCTTGAAGGCCTTGTACGGCGGACGGGCCGAGCTGATCATCGGCGTTCCCGCTGCCGGCGGTACCTGCGCCACGATCAAAGTACCTTACGAAGTCGCTCCCGTCACCGCCTGATTGACGAGCGCTGCATGCGTGCCACGCCCGCCCCGACTGCCGTGATCGTCGACGACGAGCGCCTCATGCGCGAGCAGATTGCCGGCCGTCTCAAGGAAGCGTGGCCGGAGCTCGTGATCGTGGGCGAAGCCGGCAACGGCCGCGAGGCGGTTGCGATGGTGCACAGCCTCGAGCCCGATATCGTCTTTCTGGACATCAACATGCCCGAGATGGACGGCATCAAGGCGGCTCAGGCGCTCGCCGGCAAGGCTCACCTCGTTTTCGTCACTGCCTATGATCAATACGCGATCAGCGCCTTCGACCACGGCGCGATCGACTACCTGCTGAAGCCGGTCGAGCCGGCGCGTGTTGCCCTCGCCTGCCGGCGGCTGCGCGAGCGGCTGCAGCAAAAGCCCACCCCGATGGATGACCTCCTCGAGGAGCTTTCGCAGCGGTTCGGCAGCGGCGGCGTCAAGCCGCGCGAGTACATGCGGTGGATACAGGCCAGCGTGGGCGCCAACATCCGCATGATCCCGACCAGCGACATCCTTTTCTTCCGCGCCGAGGACAAATACACGCGCGTGCAGACCGAGGGCTTCGAGGCGCTCATCCGCAAACCGATCAAGGAGCTGATCGACGAGCTGGACCCGAAGGAGTTCTGGCAGATCCATCGATCGACGGTGGTTCGCGTCGATGCGATCGCGCAGGTCAGCCGTAACTTCAGCGGCAAGCAGCTCGTGCATCTGAAGGGCAGCGACGAAAAACTCGAAGTGAGCCGCAGCTTCAATCATCTGTTCAAGCAGATGTAAGCCGGCATCGCAGCCGACGTCGTCGGGGGAAAGTTCTCTGTTCCCGTACAACGATTCAGCGGCGCGCCTCGACCGGGCGCAGCGTGAGCATGTGAACGGTCGGACCAGGAAGGAACGATGTCGCTGCGCCGGTGACCCATGCGGCGTGCGCATCCCGGTAATGAGGCGACAGCGGATGACCGCTCTGTCCGGTCGGCATGTGAAGATAGCCATCCTTCTCTCGTCCGGGTGAAACTGCGAAGCGTTCCGAGGCTCCGGACGTCGATCCCTGCACGCGCGGCATGTTCGAGTCGCCCGACAGCTCTTCGGCGGCCATGTCGAGCAACGGAGCAAGCATCGGCATGGCCGTGCTGAACGGATGCCGGATGCGCACGATGTTCGCCCCTCCCCACGTGTAGCTCGCGATGCTGCCGGCCTTCTGCGCTTCCTCCGCAGTGAGGTCGGCGGCGCGAACAAAAAGATCGGTCCAGGTCCTGAATTTCGGATCGAGCAGATGCATCGGCCGCTCTGAAACGAGTGCCCACAGCGGACCTTCGCTGCTGCGTCCCGCAACGAAAGAATAGTCCGGGTCGAATCGCCGGATGCGCTCGACCAACGGCGCGAACGCGAGCTCGCCGACATGGGCGCGGAATTCGCGCACGAGCCGATACGCGGCGGAATCGACCGAGGCGCGGCCGGTCCAGGTCGCGCTCACCACTCGGAGCAATTCCCGCCGTGTTTCCGAATTCTCGAGGCCGGGCGCGGCGAGCGTCTGCACCAGGAGGTCTCGCCAGTGCCCCATGAAGATCGCGCGATCGTCGAGCTGCACGTCCAGCATGTCACGTATCGAGGCAGTGGCGATTGTGTCGAGATCATCCTTGATCTGCCGCGCCCGCGCGCCGGGATCGTAGCCACCATCGCCGAGCAACTGCAATGCGGAGCCGTCGACCAGTCGATTGTTCGCGGTGACGATGCGTCCGCTCGGCGGATCGATCACGCGCGGGTAATCTTCCGGCGCGATCCATCCCTCCCAGCCGCGCGTGCCGTCGGCCCACGATGCGGGGAGGCGCCCATCGAAGCCCACGCGGCGCGGAATGCGTCCCGCGATCGACCAGCCGATGCGACCGTCGCGCTGCGCCGCGACGATGTTCTGCGCCGGGATCCCGGCACGCGCCGCCAGGTCGAAGATCTGCTCCAGCGTCCCGGCGTTCTCGATCGCCCTCAGCACGCCGTTCATGCCGCCATCGCGCAACGGCACCCACACGACCGCGCGCTCGCGTCCGCTCCAGTCGTGGTCGACGATCGGCCCCCAGATCGTCTCGCGGATCTCGACGGGCACGCTCGATCCGCCTTTCACCTGGATGGTCTCGTGCAAGGTCTCGATCGACCGCATGCCGGACGGCGTGCGGTAACGATTCACATCCGCAGGGTCGCGCTCGACGATGACGAGATCGCTCCAATCGCCGGTCGAGTTGGTGAAGCCCCAGGCGACGTCCCCGTTGCTGCCGGCGACGAGCGAGGGCACGCCGGGAAGCGTCACGCCGGCGAGGCGTCGCGGCCGCGGTTCGCGCCACTGCATCGATGCGCGATACCAGATGTTCGGCACTGAGAGTCCGAGGTGCATGTCGTTCGCGACGATGGCGCCGCCGCCGGCCGTGAGGCGGCCGGCGACCGCCCAGTTGTTGCTGCCACGCGCATCGTCATCCGCGGATGGCGAGAGCGAGGCGAGCAATGAGTCGCCGTCGCTCGCATCCGACCGGTTGAGCGGCCGTCGCTCGGCCGGCGGTGCGGCACGCACGTCGAACACGCTCGCATCGGGAATGGGCGGAACGCGGTGAACTTCCCCGACAAGCGGCGTTTCCCAGTCGCTCGAGGTTGAGGTGACGAAGTCGGCGAGCGGCCCGGGAAGCGCCGCGTAGGCCGCGGCGAGGCGCGACTCGCGGCGCGCCTCGGAATCCTGCAGCGTGAGAAACATCGAGGCGAGCACCAGCACCGAATCCTCGATCGTCCATGGACGCGGCTCGGTGCGCAGGAGCAGATACTCGGGCGGCTTGACCGCGAGCGCGGCAAGCCCTGCGTTGACGCCCTCGACATAGGCTCCGAGCAAGGCAACTTGCTCTGGTGTCGCGAGCTCGATCACGCGCCGCGCCCGCGCGCGCAGGCGAAGCACACGCGTGCGCGCATCGAGCTTGATCGCCACCGGCCCGAACAACTCCGACAACTCGCCCGCGGCGCGCCGCCGCGCGAGGTCCATCTGGAAGAAACGATCCTGCGCATGCAGAAAACCGAGCCCGCGCGCGACATCCGCACGCGAGGCGGCGTTGATCGTCGGAATGCCGAGCGCGTCGCGCTCAATCACGATCGCGCTCGTCGCGCCGGGCATCGCAACTTCACCGTCGAGTTGCGCCAGGCTGCCGCGCATTTGAAGGTAGAGCCAACCCGCGGTTCCGGCGAGCGCAACGAGAACGATGAGCGCGGCGATACCCGTATAACGAACGACCCTTCGCGGAAGCGTGCGCCGAGGCGAAACCGATGACGATGTCGGCATATTTAACGAAGGCCGTAGCGGTGCTTACTGTAGCAAGTTGCGGCATTCGCCGCTCGGCGGCCAGGTTACTTGCTGCGATGGCTCACGTTGCCACGCCGCTGCGCGACGAGTAACCTTGCCGCGCTGCTCTTTCCTCAGCATCCGCGCAGTGAAAACGCTTGCCGTGTTATACGCGACCCGCGAAGGCCAAACCCGGCGCATTGCCGAGCACATGGCTACCACCCTCCGTGCGCGCGATTTCACGGTGAGCGTTCACGACGTGGCCGTCGAGCTTCCGAAGGATTTTGACCTGGCTCACTGCACAGGCGCGGTGCTGGCTGCATCGATACACATCGGCAAGCACGAAAAGGAGATGGTGACGTTCGTGAAGAGGCATCGCGCCGAGCTCGAACGCATGCCGTGCATGTTTCTTTCGGTGAACCTGTCGCAGGCGGGGGTCGAGGATGCGAATGCGACTTCCAGACGACGGGAGCGCGCGAAAGTCAACGTGGCGAAGATGATCGACAAATTTCTTGGCAAGACCGGATGGAAACCCGATCGAGTTCATCCGGTCGCAGGCGCGCTCCTCTACCGTCAGTATCGCCTGCCCACGCGGCTGATGATGCGCTTCATCGCCAAGCTCGTCGGTGCTTCGACCGATACGACCCGCGACCATGAGTACACGGACTGGCGAGCACTCGACCGCTTCGCGGAGGAGTTGGCGCGGGACGTGAACGGAAAGACCCCGATCGTGGGCGGAGCTTCATAGGCTCATCAGGGAACATCCGGCCGCTCCGCATTGTCCCAACTGTTGCTCGGCTTCGGCGGTCAATCCGCCCTGGCGGCAAGATCGCGGCTGCGTGGATCGCCGCTCATCGTCTACAGGTTCCCGAAAGGATTCCCTATGCGGTCACGTTTGGACTTCACGAAGGTTTCGCCTGGCGCTCTCAAGACCATGCTGGACTTCGAAGCGTACCTCGCCAAATGCGGGCTCGATCGCTCGCTGCTGCACTTGGTCAAGATGCGCGCCTCCCAGATCAATGGCTGCGCCTATTGCCTCGACATGCATTCCAAGGACGCGCGTGCCGACGGCGAAACCGAGCAGCGCCTCTACGCCCTCGACGCCTGGCGCGAGACGCCGTTCTATTCGGACCGCGAGCGCTCAGCGCTTGCCTGGACCGAGGCGCTTACCCTGATCTCGGAGACGCACGCGCCGGATGGCGTGTACGAAGACGTCCGTGCCCACTTCACCGAGCAGGAATTGGTTGATCTCGCCCTAGCTATCGTCGCCATCAACTGCTGGAACCGGCTCGCGATCGGCTTTCGCGCCGAACCCGGGCGCTATCAGCCGGCCAAGCACGCGCACGCGACGAAGGTCGCCGCCTGAAAGACGAAGCCCATCCAGCGAAGACCGCCCATGTCCTTTCCGTCTTCCATCGATATCCTGATCGTCGGCGCCGGTCCGTCCGGGCTCGCACTCGGCTCCGAGCTGGCGCGTCGGCACATCCCCTACCTCATCATCGACGATCAGGCGGCAGGCGCCAACACGTCGCGCGCCTGCGTCGTGCATGCGCGTACGCTCGAGGTCCTCGAACCTTTGGGCGTGGTGCCCGAGCTGCTCGCCCGCGGCGTCGAGGTGCCGATCTTTTGCGTGCGTGACCGCGACCGGCCGCTGCTTACCATCGACTTCCGCGATCTGCCGAGCCGATACGCCTACACGCTGATGTGTCCGCAATCCGATACCGAAGCCGTGCTGTTGGCGGGGCTCGAAGCGCGCGGCGGAAGGATCGTACGGCCGTGTAAGCTCATAGCCGCGCGGCACGATGCCAACGGCGCAACCACCACGCTGCGCGATGCCAAAGGCGAGCAGATCGTGCGCACGCGGTATCTCGTCGGTTGCGATGGCGGGCACAGTGCCGTGCGCGATCAGGCGGGCATTGCCTTCAAGGGCGGCAGCTACGAAGAAGCGTTCGTGTTGGCCGATGTGCGTATGCAATGGCCCTTGAGCCGGGAAGAAGTCACGCTGTTCTACTCGCCCGCTGGACTGGTCGTCGTCGCACCGATACCCGACCAGCGGTTCCGCGTCGTCGCTACCGTCGATGTAGCGCCGCCGGCCCCCGCGATCAACGATGTACAGGCACTGCTGGATGCCCGTGGCCCGGCCAGTGCGCCCGCACGAGTCCATGACATCGTATGGAGTTCGCGGTTTCACATTCATCACCGAGTCGCCCGGACGTTGCGCAGCGGGCCCGTCCTTCTCGTGGGTGACGCGGCGCACGTACACAGCCCGGCGGGCGGCCAGGGCATGAATACCGGCATCCAGGATGCGGTGTCGCTCGGCGAGGCGCTCTCCGCGGCGGTCGAGAGTGGCAGCGACCAGGGCCTTACCGCATGGGCGGAGCAACGTCATCGCGTTGCCGAGAACATTGTCCGCCTCACCGACCGGATGACGCGAACCGCAACCATCGAGAATCGGGCCGGACAGGCGGTACGCAATGTCGCCCTCCAGCTCATTGGCCACCTGCCGGCGGCCCGGCAGGCCATTGCGATGAAGCTTTCCGAGCTGAGCGAGCGCGCCGCGTAACGGATAGAAACGAACGTCTTTATCTCAGGCGCTCGCCCGGCCGAGCGCCTGAGTCGCCTGCGCGTCGAGCTTGATCTCCGCCGCGCGCAGGATTTCCCGTAGTTGTTCGAGATTGGTCGCGCTGGCGATCGGCGCAGTCACGCCAGGCCGCGCCATCAGCCACGCGAGCGCGATCTGCGCCGGTGTCGCGTCGTAGCGCTTGGCGACTTCGCCGAGCGCATCGAGTATCTTCATGCCACGCGGATTGAGGAACTTCTTCATGCCCGGTCCGCGCGCGCTCTTGCCGAAGTCCGCTTCCGTCCGGTACTTGCCGGTGAGGAACCCCGCCGCAAGCGAGAAATAGGTGATCACACCCAGGCTTTCGCGGAGGCACAATGCCTGCAGCTCGTCCTCGAAGCTCGCGCGCTCGTACAGGTTGTAATGCGGCTGCAGCGTCGCGTAGCGCGGCAAGTGCTTCGTCTTGCTCACTTCGAGCGCCTGCGAAAGACGGGCTGCGGAATAATTCGACGCGCCGATCGCCTTCACCTTGCCCTGGCGCAGCAGCTTGTCGTAGGCGCCGAGCGTTTCCTCGAAAGGCGTTTTCTCGTCGTCCCAGTGCGACTGGTAAAGGTCGATGCAGTCGACTTGAAGGCGTTTGAGCGACGCTTCTGCGGCCTTGAGGATGTAATCCCCGCGCAGCACCTTGTGGCCCTGCCCCATGTCCGAGCCGACCTTGGTCGCAATGATCACATCGTCGTGGCGTCCGCGCCGTGCGATCCAGCGCCCGATCACCGTCTCGGACTCCCCGCCCTGGTGTCCGGTCACCCAGCGCGAGTACGAATCCGCGGTGTCGACGAGATTGAATCCAGTCGCGACAAACGCGTCGAGGAGCCTGAACGACATCGCTTCGTCGGCGGTCCAGCCGAACACGTTGCCCCCGAGGGCGAGTGGCGCGACTTCGAATCCGGTGTTGCCAAGCTTGCGTCTCTGCATCGCGTGATTCCCTTCAGCGCTCTTGCGGCGGCTCTGTCCCGTTCGACATCAGGCGGGCGACCCAGAAACACGCGGCGGCCGTCGCGATCGAGAGCACGGCAACGGTACACCCGAGCCGCCGCCCGTGCCACAGGCTCGCGAACCAGTCGTTGACCTCGGCGAGGACGGCCCCGAGCTTCCCGCCCATCAGCTCGAGGTTGTGCTGATACATTCTCCCGCTGGCGATCTCCGCGGCGACTTCCGCGTCCCTGTCGTCCGAAGCAAAAGCATAGATCAGCGCCGCGGCGACCAACCCTACAAGCAGGATCGCGGCACCCCAGTAGCGGACGACCACGTGCCGTGGTACGGGCGCTTCTTTCATCCCAAGAATCCTCCGGGCAGGCCTTGCCAAATTTCCCCGGAGCTTACCCTGCGGGTTGACGAATCGCTACTGCTGCGCGCAGACGTAGTGATTCGCTGAGCCGCGTGCAAGGAAAACGGCGCGCGCTCAACGAGCGCGCGCAGTTTCGTTAGCGCTCTATAACTTAGTGCTCATAGTCTCGCTCGTCACGCCGTCCATAACCGTAGCCATAGTTCGGAGCGCCGCGAAGCGGACGTATCGACGAAATCTTGTTACCCATGCCGAGGGAGTTCAGCGAGCCATACTCGCCGGGTCGCAGCGTCACACAGCGACCGCGAAAGTAGGCGTCTTCGCAGGCTTCCCACACGCCGCGCTGGACCACGGCCGAGGATGCGCGGTCGTTGAAGCCATGATTGTCGAAGTTGTCGATCGCGCCGTCGGCGGTGAAGGAACGTCCATGCAGTCCCTCGCGATCATACAAGGTGACCTGCGCCGACGCGAGACCCGCGACCAGCGCAAGGATGAGACCTGATATAGCAAGCGTTGCTCTCTTCATCGTACCTCCTTTTGATTCGGGAGAGCGCGCAACAGGCGGCAACACCGAGGCTGCCGCGATGCGCGCCCCCAAAAAATTCGACCGATGCACCACGGTCTGGTTCTAGGCTACGCGCGCGGCTCGCCGCGCTCGTTCACCGTGATTGTCGGTCCGGGCGCGAAAGCGAGTTGCGCGCGGTGATATTCACCGCGGAACTGGTAGGTCACGTCCCAGTACTGCGGGCGCTCGGAACCGGCGACCCGCTCGCAGCGCTGGACGTTCTGCGTGTAGGTCTCGCCGCCGCGGTTCACGTTCGCACCGACCGCTGCGCCGCCCACGGCGCCGAGCGCCGTTGCGACGTCATTGCCGCGGCCGCTCCCGATCTGATGCCCCAACACGCCACCGACTAGGCCGCCGATGATCGCTCCGGGAATGTTGGGCTGATTTTCACGCACTTCCTGCTGCTCGACCCAGCACCGATGCTCGGGCGGGCCGACGACGGCACGCACCTTCACCACGTCCGCCTGATACAAGTGCTCACCGTGACGTGGATAGTAGGCGTAGGCCCCGCCCGACTGCGGTGGCGGCGCGTATCCCACGCTGGGCTCGCCGCGAACCGGCCGCACGGAAGAGATCTTGTTGTTCAGGCCGAAGGAATCCAGCGAGGGGTACTGTCCGGGTCGCAGCGTCGTACAGTGGCCGCGGAAGTAGGCGTCGTCGCAGACTTCCCATGTACCGCGCTCGACGACGGCCGATGATGCGCGGTCGTTGAAGCCGTGGTGCTCGAAGTTGTCGACCGTTCCGTCAGCCGTGAAGCTGCGTCCACGCAGTCCCTCCCGGTCGTAGAACACAACTTGCGCCGCGGCGACGCTCGATAGCAGCGCGAGAGTTAAACCAAGTGTTGCGAGCTGTACTGTTTTCACTTGCTCCTCCTTGTAGGAGAAAGTAGAAATGGCCCGTACGGTAACGTCTCACGCTGCCGCAATGAAATGCCATCAGTGAATGTTGACTTGCCTGCCGGCAGCACGGTTCCGCGCAAGATGGCTGGTACCATGTCGCTCGTACCCGACAACAAGAACGTTCGCGCATTTCCCGATCGATGCCCCCGCCGTCCGACAAGACCGCACCGCGCGTCGACGCCGAAGCCGTCAAGCGCTATCTGCCGTGGGTCGTCGCCACCGCGCTCTTCATGGAGCAGCTCGACTCGACGATCGTCAACACCGCGGTGCCGGCGATGGCGGCAAGCCTCGGCGTGGAGCCGTTGAGCCTGAAGGCGGTGGTGGCGAGCTACATCGTGAGCCTCGCCGTCGGTATTCCGATCAGTGGCTGGATCGCCGATCGCTTCGGCACGCGGCGCGTGTTCAGCACGGCAGTGGCGCTATTCACCGTCGCCTCGATCGCATGCGGCTTGTCGGTCAACGTCCCGATGCTCGTCGCCGCGCGCATTTTTCAGGGACTGGGCGCCGCGATGATGACGCCGGTGGGACGTCTCGCCATCATCCGCACCTTCGCCAAGTCCGAATTGTTGGTGGCGATGAACTTCGTGATCATCCCTGCGCTGATCGGACCCTTGCTCGGCCCGACCGTCGGCGGATTGATCGTGCACTGGGTGTCCTGGCGCGAAATCTTCTTCGTCAACGTGCCGATGGGTGTCGCGGCGCTCTTCATCGTCCATCGCTACATGCCGGATTACTACGGCGACGCGCCGCGTCCGCTCGATTTCGTCGGGCTCGTGTTGTTCAGCTCCGGGATGGCCATCCTCTCGTGGCTGCTGGAGATCTTCGGCGAGCATGAGACGACCGCGGTGGAGAATGGCGTGCTGCTGCTCCTGTCGGCGAGCCTGCTCGCTGCTTACGTTTGGCACGCGCGGCAGACCGAGCATCCGCTGCTGCGGCTGTCGCTCTTCAAGCTGCGCACGTTCCGGGTTTCCGTCGTCGGCGGGTTCATCACCCGTCTCGGGATCGGCGCGATGCCGTTTCTGCTGCCGCTCCTCTATCAGCTCGGACTCGGCCTGCCAGCATGGGAATCGGGACTGCTCACCATGCCGAGCGCCGCCGCGGCGATGGGCATGAAGTTCCTGAGCACGAAGCTGCTCGGCCGCTACGGTTTTCGCTCGATACTGATCGTCAACACTATGCTGATCGGCACCACCATCTCGCTCTTCGCCGTGGTGGCGCCGGCTACGCCGCTCGCCGTGATCGTGCTTCTCGCGCTGGCGCAGGGCTTCTTCAACTCGCTGCAGTTCTCGAGCGTGAACAGTATGGGCTATGCCGAGATCGCGCCCGCCGATTCCAGCATGGCGACATCGATCGCGAGCACCATGCAGCAGATGTCACTGAGCTTCGGATTGGCATGCGGCTCGCTCATCGCCGGGTGGTACCTCGGCAACCTGCCGCAGACCGACCAGCTCGCCGTGACCGGCGCGCTCCACAAGACATTCATCACCGTCGGCGCGTTGACGATGCTGTCGGCGCTCTCGTTCTGGACCTTGCGCCCGGACGACGGAGACAACGTCAGCCGCCGGCGGGTGCGCGCCGCAGCGTGAGGTTACCGCGCTCAGCGAGGAGGCGCGGGCTTGGGCTTGTTCGGCGCGTTCGCCGCGGCGCCTGCCACGACGCGCACGGTCCCGGCCTCGATCGGTGCGGGACAACGCACATCGCGCGAAGCGATCTGCAGCGTTATCGCCTCGGCGTCTTTCGCGCGGCCGTCCTTCTGCGCGAGCGACGCTGCTCCGCATAACGCGGGCACGTCGTCGGGGCTCAATGCGAGCGCCTTGTCGAAAGCGATTCTCGCTTCCACGAGATGTCCGAGTTGCACGTGGATCAACCCTTCCTGCGCCAGGCTGACGACGTCCTTGTCGTCGAGCGCCGTCGCACGCTGGAACGCGACGAGCGCTTCTGCCGGCCGCGGCACGGCGAGATTGATCTGTCCGAGGTTCCGCCACAGGCGGGAATCCTCGGGGGCGAGCTGGGTTGCCTTCGATGCCGCGTCCACGGCTTCCGTGAACTGCCTCAGCTTGACGTAGCCCAGGCTGAGCGTTTTCCACGCCTCGGGATTGAACGGCTGCTTGCGCGTCCATTCCGCGGCGTAGATGACGAGCAGATGCCAGTTACCTTCCTTCTCGAGCGCCTCCGCCTTGCTGACGACGTCAGCACCCATCGGCTCTGCCGCTTTGACCGTACTCGACGCTGCGGATACGTCCTGCGTCGCAGGTGCGCTGGCCTCGGGGAGGTTGGGCGGAGCCTCCTTGGCCGCGCTAGCGTTCTGCGCAGGACCGCCCGCCGGCCACAGTGCAACAACGCCACCAATCGCGATAGCGGACGCCAGCGCGCTGGCAGCAAGGATCGTGAGCTTGCGTTTTGTTATTGCGCTGCCACGAGCGGGCTTGGACTCCTTGGACAGCGTCTCGTCGTTCAGCGCTGCCGTCACGGCTCCGAACGCGGAGTCGGGCTCCTTACTGAGTGTCTCGACCACCCCCGCGCGGCGGGCAGCCCTCTCCTGACGTTTTGCGACACGGAGTGCTGTAGCGCGTATGTCGAGGTAGATGACCGCTGCCCTGTCCTTGTCGCCGCCAGCCTGGGCAAGCGCGCGCACCCAAAGGGCGGAATCGACTTGTCCCTTGGCGTGCTCTTCTCTTGCTTTGGCGACGAAACGGTCGTCCTTTGCCTCTAAAGGAGCGCTTTCGGAGCCGGGTGGCAGCTCGGCATCCGGCGCAGCCTCCTCCTTTCCCGTAGTCGTCGGCTTCTCGACGAGGCTTAGTTGGGACGATCGAATCCCTGGCGCATATTCTTTCATGCGGCCGGGAGTCGCAAGCTTCATGCCTGCGCGGCCGGTCCCAGACAGGGCGTGATCTACAATATGCGGATGAAGACGATTCGCATCGCATTCGTCGCACTCGCCGCTGTGTTCGGGACGGCCTTCGTGCTCGACGCCGCGGCGCAACTCTGGCCCTCAGTCAAACCGGTCTGACGCCGCTTATGCTGGTCGGCACCGGTGCGATAGCGCTGGCCGCCAACGCCGCGCAGCCGTACCAGTCATTCAATGATGTCGTCGCGCAGGGGATCGAGGTGAGCGGCGCGCCAGGCGATCAGCTCGATCAATTCGTACGTGCGGAGATGGCGCGCTGGGCGAAAGTGATCAAGGGCCCGATTATACGGGCTTCGTTTGTCGTTTGACCCTAGATTACTCGCCGCCGGTTGGCGTTCGATGATATCTTAGTGCCGCGGGTTACAACGAAAACATTGATCTCGCATTTAGTGCCAGAGACGTCCCTTATTCTCACAACGGAGGAGGAAGACCGATGAATGCGAAGATGTCGCAACGACGCCTCGTCGTCGGTGCCCTGGTAGCGGCCGGCGCGCTGGCGATCGTATCCGGATGCACCTCGATGTCCGCCTCGACGGACACTCAAACCGTCACCCTGTCGGGAGCCAACGAGGTTCCGCCGGTAACGACTTCGGCAACAGGCACTGCAACCGTCACCATCAAACCGGATCGGAGCGTAAGCGTGAAGGTCAGCGTGACCGGCATGAATGCGACTGCGTCACACATCCACGAAGGCGCCGCAGGAACGAACGGGCCGGTCATCGTTCCGTTCACCAAGACGGCCGACAATACCTTCGCGGCTCCGGAAGGCGCCAAGCTCACCGAAGCTCAATACGAGAGCTACAAGCAGGGCAAGCTCTACGTCAATGTCCACAGCGCCGCGCATCCGGGAGGCGAAGTCCGAGCGCAGCTGAAAGGGAGCTGACCGGCCCCGAGGGTGTCGCGTGGCTCGCCCCGTACGCGAACATCGGTGGCTTACCTGAAGCGAGTCGAGGCGAGGCCGGCCTACCAGCGCGCGATGTCGCTCGCAGGCCGGCCTCTCGAGAAATAGCTCTCAGACGCGCGGCTCGCCGCGTTCGTTGACGGTGATGGTCGCTCCGGGCGCGAAGTTCAGTTGCGCGCGGTGCTCGACGCCACGAAATATGTAAGTCACGTCCCAGTACTGCGGCTGCGCCGAGCCGGGAACCGACTCGCAGCGGCGGACATCCTGCGTCTGCACCGACGTGCCGCGGTTCACGTTGGCTCCGACTGCTGCGCCGCCGACCGCACCAACGGCCGTCGCGACATCGTTGCCGCGTCCGCTGCCGATCTGATGCCCGAGCACGCCGCCCAAGATGCCGCCGACGATGGCGCCTCCAACGTTGGGCTGGTTTTCCCGCACGACTTGCTGCTGTTCGACCCAGCAGCGCTGTTCCGGCGGACCGACAACGGTGCGCACCGCAACGACGTCAGCCTGATAGAGCCTCTCACTGGCGTGAGGATAGTATTCATAGGCTGGGCCGGGCGGTGGCGGCGGTGCGTACCCATACGCTGGCGTGCCAGACAGCGGCCGGACGGACGAGATTTTTCTGCTCAAACCGAGCGACGCGAGCGAGGAATACTGTCCCGGCCGAAGCGTCACACAGCGTCCCTTGAAGTAGGCGTCTTCGCAGACCTCCCAATCACCGCGCTCGACAACAGCCGACACCGCCTTGTCGTTGAAGCCGGTGCCGGCGAAGTTGTCGAAAGGAGCGTCTACGATGAACGCACGCCCGCGCAGCCACTCCTGATCATAAAGCACAACTTGCGCAGCGGCATATTGCACGAGCAGAGGTCCAACCAACGAGAGCACAGCACACAGCGTCCTTTTCACGCAGCCTCCCCTGTTGCAGGTCCGAGTTCATTGGCACCAACGCCAGGGTGATTCGATCCGTTGACATGGCATCGGTGCATCACGTGAGCAGCCTGCCACCGGGATTTGCACCAGTCAAGGCGCACCGTCGCCAAATCGCCACGCGTTGATCCAGTGTATGCTCGAACGATGCATTGCGGGTTCAAGCCGAAGCGGCGGCCCGGCGCGCTGATGCTTGCGCTGGCCTGCGCGTGCGGGACGTCCATCGCGACGGC
>DATJWL010000067.1:0-5355 GCA_035501215.1 Casimicrobiaceae bacterium | reverse complement strand
ATCACACGTGCGCGGCTGTCAACGCCGGCGTGCGCTGCTGGGGACACAATGTCGCAGGTCAACTTGGTAACGGAACGACTGCAGACACGGCAACGCCGGTCCCCGTAATCGGACTCTCTTCGGGCGCATCGACGATCGCCGCCGGCGGCAATACAACATGCGCAATAGTGTCGGGCGCAACGCAATGCTGGGGATTCAATGGCGATGGGGAGCTCGGCGACGGGACGACGACGAGCAGCGACACGCCGGTCGCCGTGTCCGGCCTCGCGGCGGGCGCGATTGCGCTCGCTGTAGGCGCGTACGTTTCATGTGCCGTGGTCGCCGGCGGCGCGAAGTGTTGGGGCGCCAACAACAGCGGCCAGCTCGGCTACGGCGTAAGCGTGCGGCAATCGATGCCCGGGGACGTCATTGGCGTCGCCTCCGGGGTCAGCGCGATGGCGGGAGGTTGGACGCACACGTGTGCTGTCGTCGGGCCTGGTGCCGCCAAGTGTTGGGGAAACAATCAGTGGGGGCAACTCGGCGACGGAACGCTCTCGAGCGCAACGGTGCCTGTCGACGTCGTAGGCCTCGGGTCCGGCGTTTCGCAGGTTTCCGCGGCCTACTATCACACGTGCGCGATCGTCAATGGCGGTGCCCAGTGCTGGGGCTCCGGCCTCTTTGGTGCGCTCGGAGACGGAACGACCAACGACTCCGCGACACCCGTGCCCGTGACCGGCCTGGGATCGGGAGTCACTGCGATCGCTGCCGGCGTCGACCACACCTGCGCGGCAGTCGGCGGCGCGGCAAAGTGCTGGGGCTTCAACGATACGGGCCAACTCGGGAACGGCACCACGACGATGTCGTCGCAGCCGGTCGACGTGATCGGCCTCGGTTCGGGCGTGACCTCGATCAGCGCCGGCGTACATCACTCGTGCGCCGTTGCCAATGGCGCTGTCAAGTGCTGGGGTCAAAACGTCAACGGCGAGCTCGGCAATGGCACCGTCGTGAGCTCGACGACTTCGGTCGGCGTGACGGGCCTCTCGTCCGGCGCCACCGTTGTCGCGGTGGGCGACGGCCATAGCTGTGCGATCGTGTACGGCGCGATCAAGTGCTGGGGATATAACCCGTACGGTGAGCTCGGCAATGGAACGACCGTGACGTCGTTGTTGCCCGTCGACGTGGCGGGGATCGGCTCCGGCGCGACGTCGCTCGCCGCCGGCCGCTTCCACAGCTGCGCGATCGTGAGTGGAGCGGCGCGGTGCTGGGGCGATAACACTGCAAGCCAGATCGGCGATGGCACGAACGTGAACGCCTTGACGCCCGCAGAGCCGATCGGCCTGTTCTCGGGCGTGACTGTCGTTGCCGCAGGCACGAACCAATCCTGCGCCGCGGTTTTTGGTGCCGCGAAGTGCTGGGGCTTCGGCCCCGCCGGCGAGCTCGGCAACGGTGTGCGAACGTTCTCCACGGTTCCCGTGACTGTCCTGAATTCACCGCCGACCGTAACGACCGCGGGCGCGTCCGCGGTTGCCGCGAACGGCGCGACGCTGAATGCGCTCGTCAACAGCAATAGCGCTGCCTCGAACGCCTCGTTCGCTTACGGGCTTACGACCGCGTATGGCTACTTTGTCGTCGCGGTGGAGAATCCACTGGCGCCGAATGCGAATTCCGCGACTGCGTCAGCGACGATAATCGGACTTGCCTGCAACACGACGTATCACTTCCGCGCGATCGCCACCAATGCCAACGGCATCGGCAACGGGGGCGACGTCATTTTCACGACGGCGCCTTGCGCCAATACCACGGTGACGACAACGTTCCTCGTGTCGGACATCAACCCCATCGCGGACCAGACGCGGATCACCTACACCGCAACCGTGACCGGCACTTCGCCGACAGGAACGGTGGCATTCTCCGACAACGGCACCGACATTCCGGGCTGCGGCGCCATTCCGCTCGCGGGCAGCGGTAATGCGCGCCCGGTGGCGTGCGCAACGACCGCTTTCGTGGGGACCCACGCGATCGCCGCACGCTACAGCGGCGACGCAACCAACTCGCCGTCGCTGTCGATCCCGCTCGATGAACAGGTGTTCGCCGCGTCGCCCATCATGGGATCCATCGTGACCAACCCCTACGGTCCGTTGAGCGTCTCCGGCGGAATGCTGAACGGAAGCCTGTTTTCGCTTGCGGCGCCGCATGCATCGATCCAACTCGGCACCGGCCCGGGCTCCAGCGGCGCTTATGTCGAAATCGACTTCGACAGCCTGCACATCAGCGGCACCACCACATTTACCATCTATTCCGGTGCGCCCGGGCAGGTGGTCGTGTTGCGCGTGACGGGGATGACTCCAAGCGCCTTGGGCGGCACGCTGCAGGCGCAGGGCGGCAACGGTGCTCCGCCCCCCGAGCTTCACTTGTGGAATCCGAACGGCTTCACCGTCGCGACACCGGCGAAAGTAATCGCGCCTTCGGGAATCACGCTCGACGCGCTCGGCGCCTCGTGGAACATCGGCAAGGACGTCGTGAACGCGGGCCTCGTCGACGGCGGCGTCACTCTCGCGCTGATGGGTGCAGGCATCCACGGTGGCGGTGCGTTTCGCGGCGACGCAATACGCCTGCATACGTTCGGCAACGCGAACAACCCGGCGAATGGCGCGCACTACTTGTCAAACTCTTTGCAGTTATTCCCAAGCAGTGGGACCGACGCCCTGCTGACGATCAACGACTATGGGGTCAATCCGCAATTCCTCAACCTCAAGGTAAACGGAAACGCATCGATTTCGATGCCGTCGCTCTGGCCTGCCGGCATGGCGCTGCCCGCCAACAACGCTCCGGTGCCGGCCGGAGGCATGCGGCCGGCGGGTGTTCCGGAGCCAACGTACGGAGGCGGCAGCATCATTCTGCAGGCCACTGGAACGGTGACCTTGCTGGGTGGGGCTTCCAATGATCTCGCATTCCCGGGCGGCATCGTTTTGTTGTCGGGATCGACTCTGAATCTCGCAGGTGTCAGCGTCAATCAGGGATGGACTGCTGCTGGGAAGGCCTTTCAGGGACTCTACTTCGAGTCACCGGATATCATCAGCGGGTCGACCGTTTCGATCCTGAGCAACGATCTCAATTGGACTAACTTCAGCTCTATGCCAGCAGGACATTTTCACATCTCGCGCCTGACGCAGATGCCGGATGGAACCTTAGGCTATTCCGCCGCTGATTCGACGGCGCCGCATCTGAACAGATATTCGCAGCTGATCGACGCGGCTGCGAATGGGCAGTGCTGGACCTGCCTGATCAATTACACGCCGATCGACGTCCAGTGAGGCGGGATGGCGGCGAATTTGCGATAACTACGGACCCGTTTCCTCGATGCGGTCCCGCACCTTCGGATCCCGCAGCGACCGCTTCACCGAATCGTGCAACTTGCCGACAGCGTCGGCGGCCAGTCCCTTCGGCCCGTAGATGCCGTAGATGGTGCGGTTGACCTCCGGCAGGCTGGTACCGGCGGCAGGCGCTGCCGCCGTGATACCATCACCGCCGCCGCATGATCGTGATCGCATGCCTGCGCCGCGCCGACTGACCATTGCCACTCGCAAGCTGGCGCCCGCCATGTGGCAGGCGGAGCAGGTCCGGTCGCGGCTCGGCGCGCTCTATCCGCACACCGCGATCAGCGTGCTCGGCGTACCCGCGCCGGGCGACCCGGCCGCACCCAGGAGCCAGAGCGCGGGCGGCGACCGCGCCGTCATGATTCGCGACCTCGAGGCCGCGATCGCCGACGGCCGCGCCGATCTCGCCGTTCACTCGCTCAAGAACCTGCCGCCGGAGATCGCGCCGGGCTTTACCATCGCCGGCATCACCGCGCGCGAGGACCCGCGCGACGCGTTCGTCTCGCGTCGCTACGCGTCACTCGCGCAGCTCCCGGCGGGCGCGGTCATCGGCACGTCGAGCCTGCGCCGCGAGGCGCAGTTGCGCGAGCGCTTCCCCGCGCTCGAGGTGAAGCCGCTGCGCGGTGACCTCGACGCCCGGCTGCGCGTGCTCGACACCGGGCGCTGCGCCGCGCTGATCATCGCCGCATCCTCGCTCAAGCGCGCGGGCTACGCGTCGCTCATCACGTCGCTGCTCGAGCCGGACGAGAGCCTGCCGGCGCCGGGGCAGGGCGCACTCGCGATCGAGTGCCGCAGCGACCGGCCGGAGCTCGTCGCGGCGCTGGCGCCGCTTTCCGACCGCGCGACCACGCTCGCCACGACGGCGGAGCGCGCATTCTCCCGCATGCTCGGCGGTACGGGATCCACGCCGATCGCGGCGTACGCGGAGTGGGAAGAAGGCGCGCTTTGGCTGCGCGGCCTGCTCGCGAGCGCCGACGGCAACAACGTCTTGCGCGGTGAGATGGACGCCGAGGTCGCCGATGCCGAGGACGCCGCGCGCCTCGGGCAGGATCTTGCCGACGACTTCCTGGCGCGCGGCGCGTCGCGTCTACTGCCGCCTTAAGCCCAGGTCGTGAGCGTCCATCCGCTGGCCACACCGCCGCGGCCGCGCGGACCCCTTCACGGTGTTGGCATCGTGGTGACGCGCCCGGCGCGCCAGGCGGCCGCGCTCGTGTCGCAGCTCGCGGCACTCGACGCCACACCCGTCGTGTTCCCCGCCATCGCGATCCTGCCGCCGACCGACCCGGCGCCGCTCGCCCGCGCACACGCGTGCCTTGCCGAATACGATGCGGTGATCTTCGTGTCGGCGAACGCCGCGGAATACGGCGCGCCCGGACGATGGCCGGCGAATGTCGCAGCGTTCGCGACGGGGCCGGGCACAGCGGCGGCGCTGACGGCGCTGGGTGTCGGCGGCGTGCGCATCCCGGACACGACGTTCGACACGGAAGGGCTGCTCGCGCTACCGGCGCTTAGCGAAGTCGCCGGCAAGCGCATCGTGATCTTTCGCGGCGAGGGCGGCCGGAACCTCCTGGGCGACGCGCTCCGCGCACGCGGCGCCCGCGTCGACTACGTGGACTGCTACCGGCGCGAGCGGCCGGCCTCGGGCGCAGGCGGCCTCGCGCAGGCCTTGCGCGACGGCCGCGTGCAAGCGCTGACAATCACCTCGAGCGAAGCCCTCGACAACCTTTGCGCCATGCTCGACGCAGGCGACCGCGAGCGCCTTGCCGGCGTTCCGGTGTTCGCGCCTCATCCGCACATCGCCGGTCACGCGCGGGCGCTTGGATTCCAGGCAGTCGACACGGGAGGCGGAGACGCCGGCCTCGTCGCCGGGTTGCTAGAATGGTTCGCCCGGTAAATCAACCGCGATCGATACGCCATGCCCCATCCCGACATCATCGTCACCGCGCCGCTGCCGCCGTTCCTCTACGAGCCGCTGAAGGCCGATTACCGCTGCCACGAC
>DATJWL010000066.1:0-15370 GCA_035501215.1 Casimicrobiaceae bacterium | reverse complement strand
TTTCAACACACAGGGGTTCAGCCCCGGGACAACGATCGGGGCTCTCGGCTTGGGCGCAGAAGGTCATTTCAACGACAGCCCGACGATTACCTACACGCCGCTGGCGGGCGAGAATTTCGCCCGTCAGATGATGATGCCGATTCCGCCGTCGGCCATCCTGAATGTCATTCAGGCGGGTTTTCCCGTGAACGCGGTGTTCCGACTCGCGGTGCAGGCAGTGAACGGCGTGGACAATCGCCGGGTGCGGCTCGACTACGTTCGGCCGGCCAGCCCGGAGTTCTACATCCTCGTGCGGGACCTCGCCCGGCTGCAGGACGCGGGCGATATCGGTGCGCGAGTGGACCGGGCGGACAAGGACGAGAAGCTGACCCTCGTGTTCCGACCGAAGCTCTCCGCAGTCGAAGAAAGCGCCGTTCTCGACATCGCGAAGATACTAGGCCTCGATCCCGGCGCCCGAGAGTTCCGCGTCGTCTACGGGTCCGTTGCCGCAAACGACAAGGAGATCGCCCTCTTGACCCGGTCGATGGTGGAGGTCCTCACGGACCTCTCGTCGGTGATCGCCGTGCCCGAGGTGCACGTGACGGAGCGCCGCGTGCAGCCGAGACCGGTGTCCGATCCGGGGCCCGGCGCGCCCGTCCCGCCCTTGATACGGATCGCAAGTTCGGTCGACCGCCCGAGCGACGCCTTCGTGGCCGTTCCCTATCGGGGCTATTGGTTCTTCATCGACGACCGGGACGTCGCCTCGAAGCACCTGCTGTCGTCCATCATGTTCCTGTTCACATTCGTGCAGACGGGGACCAAGGACGCCGCTCCCATCTTGACGATCCCGACGACGCGGTGAAACCGCTCGCGAACAAGTGTCGTGTGGAGCGCAGCGTAAGACCGCCGGTGCATCTTGCGATCGTGATCCTGCTGGTCGCGGGACTTGCCGCAACGGCTCCCCGCGCGGCGGCCCAGGCTCCGCTGCCGATCACGATCGGCTATCTGGCGGGCTCCGACTGGCTGCTGTACACGGCCAGGGATCTCAAGCTCTTCGAGAAGGAGGGCCTGGCGCCCGCGTACGTGACGTTTCCGGCAGGCGTCCCGATGATCGCGGCCGCGCAGAGCAAGAGCATCGACGTAGGCGCTCTGGGCGTGGTGCCGTTCATGCTCGGGCTGTCGCAGGGGGTCGATTGGGTGATGATCGGGCTCGCCGAGGGAGCGTACTCTCAAGGCATCGTCGCCGGAAAGGACAGCGGCATCGAAACGCCCGCCGACCTCAGGGGGAAGAAGATTGGATATTTCCGGGGATCCGGTGCCCAGTACGGATTGGCGATGGCCCTGAGGCAATCCGGAATTCGCCCCGATCAGGTGACGCTGCTTCATATGACGCCTGCCGAGCAGCTGGGCGCGCTGACCAAGAAGGAAATCGATGCCGCCATGGTGTGGGAGCCATGGATGCAGAGAATGATTCACGAATCGGGCGGCAGGATCATCGCGACGGAGGGAGATCTCGGCATCTACCTGAACGTGTCGGGTCTCGCCGTTCGGCGCGACTGGCTGCGGGAAAACAGAGAGACGGCAGTGCGCTTCCTTCGGGCGCTGCTCGCGGCATACGACGTCCTGCAACGAGACAACAGGGTCGCGATCGACGCGGGCGCCCGAGCAACGGGAATCAGCGAGGCGATGGCGGAGACGATCTACCAGGACACGCCGCCCGCCAGGATGCAGCTCTGGGCCGATCCTCGCTATCGGTACTCGCTGGTCAAGGGGTCGCCGCTCGACAGGCAACTGGGGTATCTGGCGGCGTTCCTGCTGGAGGAGGGGATCATTGCGAAGCCGGTGGATCTGCGCGGCGCCATGGACGCGACCGTGATCGAGGACGCGTTGAAGCCGGCGAGGCAGAGCCGATGAGGGCGGCATTCGGAGGTTTGGCATGAAATTCGGCATGGGTACTTCGAGGATCGAAAGGCGCAAGCACGGAAAATCCCTGCGCGAGAAATGCCCGCGCAGCGTGCATGCCGAGTGGAAGCCTCGGCCGAAGTCGGTTGATCCGATCAACTGGCTCGAGGAATGCGACACCGATCGGATTCCGGCGCTGATCCCGCTGAAGTATCAGCGCATGGCCGAGTCGCCGTTCAAATTCTTCCGCGGCGCCGCCATCATCCAGGCACGAGACCTCGCGCGGTCGCAAGTGTCGGGGATCATCGTTCAGGCGTGCGGCGATTGCCATCTGTTGAATTTCGGCGGATTCGCCTCGCCGGAGCGGCAGCTTACTTTCGACATCAACGACTTCGACGAGACGTTCCCGGGTCCATGGGAATGGGACATGAAGCGGTTGGGGGCCAGCCTCGTGCTGGCGGCGAGGGACCTGCGGTTCTCCAAAGCGGTTGCCGACAAGGCCGTTCGCGCGGCCGCCGCGTCCTATCGCGAGAAGATTTCCGCTTACGCCGAGATGAGCGTGCTCGACACCTGGTATGCGCAAATCACCATCGACGCAATCAAACAGCGCTTTCGAGGGAATCCGGCTGCGGCGGCCCGGCTGCTGCAGGTGGAAAAGCAGGCCCGTTCGCAAAGCTCGGAGGCCGTCTTTCCCAAGCTGACCACAGTTGTGGACGGACGCTTGCGGATCAAGGATAACCCGCCGGTCCTGTTTCACCCGCAGATGGACGCGGCGGAGTGGGAAAGACTCGGTGCGCATGCCATCAAGCAATATCGGGATTCGCTGCGCCAGTCGCTGCTCACGTTGTTGGATCGTTACAGGTTCGTGGACGGGGCGGTGAAGGTGGTGGGTGTCGGCAGCGTCGGAACGAGATGCTTCCTCGCGCTGTTCGTCGCCGAGGACGGCGAGCCGCTGTTTCTGCAGATCAAGGAAGCACGCCGGTCGGTGCTGGAGTCGCCGCGCGGCAAGAGCCGATACGCGCACCAGGGCTTCCGTGTCGTGTACGGGCAGCGTCTCACGCAAGCGGCGACCGACATCTTTCTCGGCTGGTTCCGCACACCTACAGGGCACGACTACTACGTGCGGCAGTTCCGTGACAGGAAGGTCTCCATCGAGCTCGAGACGTTCCAGCCGAGCACGCTGGTTGCGTACGCCACGCTGTGCGGGTGGGGTCTGGCGCGAGCTCACGCGAAGGTGTCCGACGCCGCGACCATTGCGGGATACCTCGGGTCGAACGATCGCTTCGACACGGCCCTGGCAACGTATTCGGAAGCCTATGCAAACCAGGCCGAGCGCGACTTCGAACTGTTCCAGGCGGCCATTCGGCACGGTCGACTGAAAACGGAACCCGAGAAGGGCGTGGACCTCGGCTTCATTTCGTAGGCTGGGGCAGCTCAAATGACGAAGACCAAGCAGACTCGCAAGAAAGCGCCCAAGGGCGATCCGTCCGCAGCGCCACCCCCGGAATTCCTATCGCGCCAAGAGCGATTGGTGGCCGGCAAGGCGCTCCGGGACGCGGTGCCGCGCGAGCGCCATGCCGCCTGGAAACCGCCGGCCACGCGACGCGATCCCATCGACGTGCTGGAAGAATCCAATCGGGATCGAATGCCCGAACTCGTCCCGATCCGCTACGGCCGCATGCTGCGCAGTCCGTTCACGTTCCTGCGCGGCTCCGCAGGGCTGATGGCATACGACCTGTCCACCCTGCCCAGCACCGGGCTGCGCGTGCAGGCCTGCGGGGATTGCCATCTGTTGAATTTCGGCGTGTTCGCGACTCCGGAGCGCAACCTCGTCTTCGACATGAACGATTTCGACGAGACCCTGCCTGCGCCGTGGGAGTGGGATGTCAAGCGTCTGGGCGCGAGCTTTGCCGTGGCGGCCCGCAACAACCGTTGCTCCGACGAAGCGGCCCGGGCCGCGGTGGTTGCGTGCACGCGCGCGTACCGCGAGCACTTGCGTGAGTGCTCGAAGAAAAGTCCACTCGCGGTCTGGTACGAGCGTATGGACCTCAAAACGCTGATCGAGCGAGCGCCCGACGCCAAGGCGAAGAAGCAGCGGCAGGACTTGGCGGCGAGGGCACAGCAGCGCATTGGCGAATATCTCGTTCCCAAGCTGACCACTGCGGTGGGCGGGAAGCGCCGGCTGGTGGATCAGCCGCCGGTTCTCTTCCACCTCGCCGAGAAGGACGCGGACGAGAGATTCCGCGAAGGACTCGAAGACTATCGCCAATCGCTTCCCGACGATCGCCGCGTTCTGTTTCATCGCTACCGCCTGGAAGACTGGGCGGTGAAGGTCGTGGGCATCGGCAGCGTTGGCACGCGCTGCATGGTCGGATTGTTCTTCTCTCCGGAAGGCCACCCCCTGCTTCTGCAATTCAAGGAGGCCTGTCGTTCGGTGCTCGCGCCCTTTGCAGGCGAGAGCACCTACGAGAACCAGGGCCAGCGCGTTGTCGTTGGGCAACGGCTGATGCAGTCGTCGAGCGACATCTTCCTCGGTTGGACACAGGGGCGACGCGGCTACCACTTCTTCGGGCGGCAGCTGCGCGACATGAAGTTTTCCACACCAGTGGAAGGTATATCGGCTGTGCAACTCAACCGGTACGCCGAAGTCTGCGGAACGGTACTCGCCCGCGCCCACGCCAAGTCCGGGGATGCGGCCAAGATCAGCGGTTACCTGGGCAAATCCGACGCCTTCGACCAGGCGATCGGCGAGTTTTCGCTGGCGTACGCGGACCAGACGGTTCGCGATTACGCGGCGCTGGTGGCGGCGGTGAAGTCCGGCCGCGTCAAGGCGCTGGTAGAAGAAGATCTGTAACGCTATGCGAATCGAAAGGTTGACGCAGAAGGCGCGGCACGAGCTGATCGAGTACGCCTTCAACGTTGCCTATTTGACTTTCGTCTTCGCAGCGTTCACGCAGTACCGGCGGTTCCTGCTCGCCGAATACAACATCATCTACTCCAACTACTGGCTGGCGCTGATAGGAGCCTTGATTCTCGGCAAGGTGGTCATGATCGGAAGCGTCTTTCGTCTCGGGCGATGGCTCGAAGACAAGCCGCTGATCGTCCCCACGATCTACAAGACCCTCGTGTTCTGGATCTTCGTCGTCGTTCTGCGCGTCGTCGAGTATGCGATCAAGGGAGTGCTGCACGGCGACGGCCTCGCCGCGGCGCTGGACGAGTTCTTCGCGCAAAAGGGTATCGACGAGGTGCTCGCCAACAGCCTGGCTGTCCTGATCGCCTTGCTTCCCTTCTTCGCCGTGAAGGAGTTGGGCCGCGTGCTCGGGCGCGAACGGATCGCTGCGCTCTTCTTCCGGAAGGGCATCGAGCGATGAGCAGTCGCTCCCGGAGCTATCTGATGGCGATCGGGGCGCTGGGCCTGACCGCGCTGGTCGCTACGCCCTCGACGTGGTCGGCCACGACCAAAGAGGCCGCGACAGCGAATGCGCCGCTTCGCGTGATTGCGGCGCCGATCGCGCCCTTCGTGATTCCGAACACCGACCCGCCGGTGGGCTTCAGCATCGATGTATGGAACGAGGTGGCGCGGCGAATGCGCGCGGATTTCACGTTGCGCTTGGTCGCGCCCGACGATCGGCTTCCGGACCTGGAGCGCGGCGAGGCCGACGCCGCGATCGGCTTGATCGTCATGACGCCGGAGGACGAGAAGCGCGTCGATTTCTCGGCCCCTTATTTCGACTCCGGGTTGCAGATCATGGTCCACCCCCAAAACGAGGGCCGTCTTATTAGCACGCTCCTTTCCATTCCGTGGAGGGCCATCGGCGAGTTGTTCGGTGTGGCGTTGCTCATCGTACTGCTGCTCGCCCACGTGCTCTGGCTCGTCGAGCGACGCAGCAATCCGACGTTCAGGAAGAAATACCTCCCGGCGATCGGCGAAGGGCTGTGGGGAGCCATGCTGATCATCGCGACAGGCGAACACGGCGACCGCGACACGCCGGACGTCGTCAAACGGATCGCGGTCGTCGCGATGTGGCTGCTGGGCATCGTCCTTGTCGCCCAGCTTACGGCGACGGTGACCTCGTCGCAGACCGTGGCGCGCCTGCAATCGGAAATCCGGGGTCCGGGCGACCTGCCGGGCAAGACGATTGCAGCGACCCCCGGAACCATTGCAGGGGACTATCTGACCGGACTCGGACTGCCGTTCACCGCCATGGCGGACCCCGACGATGGAATCCGGAGGCTCATGCGAGGCGAAGTGCAGGCCGTCGTTCTGAGCGCCGCGGTCCTGCAGTATCTGGCCGCACAGCCCGCCAATCGCGCGTTGGAGGTGGTGGGCCCGATCTTCCGCCCCTACAAGATCGCCATTGCCGTGCCCAACGGCAGCCCGTTGCGAAAGGCGATCAACGAAGCGTTGCTCGCGATGTACCAGGATGGCACCTACGAGAGGATTTCCGCGAAATGGTTTGCGCAAAGCAAGTAAATCGCGCGGATACCTGGACCAAGGTCCAGTTGGACAGGCCGCGTGCGCTTGATAGCGTGCAACCGGGATGAGCGAAGACGTGCTGCTGCTGGCCGTGGTGGACGACGATGCGGACGTGCGCGTTGCGCTGACGCGGCTTGTTTCCTCCGCCGGCTTCGCGGTCGAGACGTTCGCCTCCGGGGCGGAATTCCTGCGTTCGATCGAGGACCACACGCCGGACTGTCTCGTGCTCGACCTGCACATGCCCGACATGAGCGGATTCGACGTGCAGGCGGCGCTCGCCCGCGGTCATGCGGCCGTACCGGTCATCGTCATCACCGGCCACGACACTCAGGAGTCACGCGCGCGGGCCGTTCAATTGGGCGCGAAGGGCTATCTCTGCAAGCCCGTCAACGACGACGTGCTGCTGGAGGCGATCGGGATGGCCACGGCGGGCGTGCATAATCGGACATAGGAGCACGGACACCATGGGAGAGACCGTCATGCGTTCATTGATGTCTGCGGCAAGCCTGGCCGTCATCGCGCTCGTCACGTTGGCTGCCTGCGAGCAGAAGCCCCCCGAGGCGCCGGCGAAGAAAGCCGAAGCGCCCGACGCCGCCAAGAAGGCGGCCGAAGCGCCGGCACCCACCGCCGCGGCGCCGCAGCCGAATCCGGAGCGCAACGCGTATTTCGGCGAGACGCACCTTCATACCAGCTGGTCGGTCGACGCGTGGGTGATGGGCAACCGCGTCACCGGCCCGGCGGACGCACTGAAGTACGCTCAGGGCGAGACCATCAAGCACCCGATGGGCTACGACATCAAGATCGAAACGCCGATGGACTTCATGGGCGTGACCGATCACTCGGAGTACGTCGGAGTCACGCGGGAGGCCAACACCCCGGGTTCCTATGTGAGCAAGCTGCCCGAGGCGCAGCCCATGATCATGAAGGATCCGACCAGCAAGGAAGAGCAAAACCGGGTCTTCACGTACCTGCTCAAGCTCAATTCAGGCGCGCCGGTGAAGGCGCTCATGGACCCGAAGATCACGTCCACCGTGTGGAAGGAAAACGTCAGGATCGCCGACGAGCAGAACAAGCCGGGCAAGTTCACCGCGTTCTGCTCGTACGAGTGGACGTCGATGCCGGGCGGCCGCAACCTGCACCGCAACGTGTTCTTCCGGGCCTGCGACAAGGTTCCGGATTATCCGTTCAGCTCGCTCGACTCCAATCGCCCCACGGACTTGTGGGACTGGATGGACGCGCAGCGCAAGGCGGGCAACGAGCTCCTCGCCATCTCGCACAACGCGAACGTGAGCGACGGCTGGATGTACCCGGTCGACGTCGACAACACCACCGGGCGGCCGATCGACGCCGCCTGGGCTGCCGCACGCGACCGCAACGAGCGCCTGGTCGAGATCAAGCAGGGCAAGGGGCAATCGGAGACACATCCGCTGCTGTCGCCCACCGACGAGTTCGCCAACTATGAGCTCTTCGAGGCCATCCTCGGCCTTCCGGCCAACGTGGGCCGCATCGACCGCATCACGGGCAGCTATGCCCGCCAGGCTCTGAAAGACGGCATCACGATGCAGGATGTCCGCGGCTACAACCCATACAAGTTCGGCATGGCCGGCGGTTCCGACTCGCACAACTCCGCCAGCCCGTACCGCCAGGACAACTTCTACGGCCTTCACGCCGATGCGGACGGGTCGCTGGTGACGCGCTTCGCCGGGGTCCTCATCGGCGGGACCATGGACGTGCGGCTGGAGAACCCGGGCGGGCTGACCGGCGTGTGGGCGGAAGAGAACACGCGGGCCTCGATCTTCGATGCGATGTACCGCAAGGAGACGTTCGGCGTCAGCGGCCCGCACATCAAGGTGCGCTTCTTCGGCGGTTGGGGTTATGGCAAAGACATCGTGAACGCCGGCGACTGGGTGAAGCAGGCCTACGCAGGCGGCGTTCCCATGGGCGCCGACCTCAAGCCCATGCCCTCCGGGAAGGGGATCGCCCCGACATTCGTCGTCTGGGCGGTGAAGGACCCCACCTCCGGCAACCTCGACCGCATCCAGGTCGTCAAGGGCTGGACGCAAAACGGCCAGAGCTTCGAGAAGGTCTTCGACGTCGTCTGGTCCGGCGACCGCAAGCCCGACAAATGGTCAGGCAAGGTTCCCCCGATCCAGAGCACGGTGGACCTCCAGACGGCCATGTACACCAACAGCGTCGGTTCGACGGAGCTGAAGACGGTGTGGACGGATCCGGAGTTCGACGCGAGTCTCCATGCGTTCTACTACGCCCGCGTGATCGAGATTCCGACGCCGCGGTGGACGCTGATCCAGGCGGTGAAGTCGGGGCTTCCTCCCCCGGACGTCGTGCCGCTGACGGGGCAGGAGCGGGCGTGGACCTCGCCGATCTGGTATACGCCGTCGGCCGAGGCGCGCAAGGCGGCGCCGGCAGGGATGACCGTCGCCGACCTCAAGAAGAAGGGCGCCACGGCCCTCAACGACGCGCAGCTCAAGGCGATGATCGTCGGCAAGGCCATGTGGGTGCAGAACAACGTTTCCGGCGAGCAGTTCAGCGCGAACTTCACGACGGACGGCGACGCGATCATCTTCCGCACCGGCTTCAACACCGCCGTGCCGAGCGGCTACGGCAAGGTCGCGCTGAATGGCTACGAGGGAACCACCAGCCGCTACGCGATCGCGGACGGCAAGCTCACCACCTGGGTCGCGCAGGAGCCTTACTCGGTGACCGTCTACAAACTCGGCAACACCTACTACGGCGCGCGCAGCAACGAATTCGGCTACGCGAACTACGAGATCATTCCGGCGCCGCAGATCGCGCTCAACCCGGTGATCGCGATCTCCAATCAGTTCTCCGCCGAGCTGGGGCTGACCGAGCAGCAGCGCCAGCAGATCCTTCCCATCCTGAAGGACGAGTTCAAGCAGCTGGAGGCATTGAAGAAGGACGCTTCGCTCAGCGGGCCGAAGAAGGTCGAGCAGTTGAGGGATATCGGCAAGTCCTTCGACGAGAAGGTGAAGCCGCTGCTCAACGCGGACCAGCAGCCGAAGTTCCAGGCCATGCGCGAGGAGCTGCGCAAGCGGCTCATCGAGAAAATGGCGAGCGAGGCCGCGTCCAAGGTCGCGGGGGCGGTCAAGGAGGACCTCGAGGAGTTGAAGGAAAAGGCGGAGGGGGCGGCGATCGGGCCAACGCAGAGTCTCAAGAAGTAGCCCCAGATGCCCGCGTGCACGCGGCGAGTGGTACGGGGCCTGTTCGCGTTGGCGCTGCTGTGCGCGAACGCGGGGGCGATCGCTTGTCCACTGTGCATGGGCGCGTTCCAGCAGTCCAAGGCGCAGGAGCTGGTGAGCGCGCCGCATGCGGTGCTGGCGGTTCCCACCGCCGACCCGAGTCGCTTCCGTGTGATCGAAATCGTCAAGGGCGAGCGCCCGGCAAGCGGCACGATCGAGGGCGGCTACCCCCGCAATGGTCCCGCGCTCCAGGCCGCAGGGTCAGCAAGCGGCAGGCCAGTGCTGCTCATTCGCGACGACTTGTTTCCGACCTGGACCGTCCTCGGCCGGATCGGCGCCGATCATGCAGGCTGGCTGCGCAAGCTCGCCGAGGGAAAGCCCGCTGCGCAAATGAGCCCGGAGGACTGGCGCGCTCGCGTCGCGCTCGCGATGCCGTATCTGGAGGATGCGGAGCCGCTTGCCGCTGAGTTGGCGTACGGGGAAGTTGCCGCGGCACCGTACGCAGCGTTGCTGGCCGCGAGGCCGGCCATCTCCGCGCCCGTCGTCCGGCGCTCGGTGGCCAACCCGGCGAACGCGCCGCGGCAGCCGGTCAACCTGCTCCTGCTCGGCATCGCCGGCGATGCTCATGACGCCAGGGCCCTCGAGAAGCGGCTCGAGGCGGCGCATGCCGCAGGCGACGCGGCGAACCTGGGATCGTTGATCGCTGCCGACCTGCAGCTTCGCGGTCCGGCGAGGCTTGCATGGGTCGAGGAGAATTATCTCGTCGACCGCCGGCGATCCTCGGCCGAGATCGAGGCGGCGCTTCTTGCGCTGTCGGTGCACGGCAACGCGAGCGCCGCGATTTCTCGCGAGCGCGTGATCGCCTCGTACCGGACCTTCATGAACGCGCACCGGGACATCGCGGGGTACGTCGCGCGGGACCTCGCGGCCTGGCAGTGCTGGGACGTGGTGCCGGAGTATGTCGCGCTCATGAAGTCCGGCACGCCCCAGCAGTACCCTTCCAAGATCGCGATCGTCGCGTATCTGCGACAGTCGCCGAATGCGAATGCGATCGACTTCTCGCTGCCTGCCATGGCCGGTGCGCGTTAAGGGTGAAGGATCGTATGGACAAAGGCGTGCTTGTCTTCGCAGCGGTCGCCGAAGCCGCCACGGGCGCTGCGCTGCTGATCGTTCCGTCGCTCGTCGGGCGCCTGTTGCTGGGGGAGGAGTTGAGCGGCATCGCCGTGGCGGTAGCTCGCGTCGCCGGCATTGCCCTGGTTGCGTTGAGCGTCGCCTGCTGGCCGGGTTCGCCGCGGGCAGGCATGCTGATCTACAGCGGCGCGATCACGCTGTATCTCGCCTACTTAGGCGTCGCGGGCGGCGCCGGCGGCATCCTGTTGTGGCCGGCGGTCGCCCTGCACGTCCTCCTGACCGCACTTCTCGCTCGTGCATTGATCCGCAGCAGCCGGGACACGCAGTCCCCGAACGCATTGCCCACCCTGCCCAAGTAGCAACCCGTATCATGCAGGCCATCTCGTACCGTGCAGGCGGTCGTTTGCCCTCTCCCGACATGAAACGCCTCCTGCGCGAGCCCCTGGTCCATTTCCTCCTCATCGGTGCGCTGCTGTTCGGCGCTTACGCCTATGTCGACCGCGGGCGCACTATGGCCTCGGACACGAAGATCGTGCTCACGCTCGACGACCTCGCGCAGCTCGCGGTGCTGTTCCAGGCGCAATGGAGGCGGGATCCGACGCCGGAGGAGTTCGGCCGCATGGTCGAGAGCAAGGTGCAGGAGGAGGTCCTGTACCGCGAGGGCCTCGCCATGGGCCTCGACAAGGACGACACCATCGTCAAGCGCCGCATGGCGCAGAAGATGCAGTTCATCGCCGAGGACGTTGCGGCGTCGCGCGTGCCCACGTCCGCCGAGCTTCGGGCCTGGTACGAGAAGAACACCGACAAGTTCCAGGAGCCGCCGCGCGTCTCCTTCCGTCACCTCTACTTCTCGCCCGACAAGCGCGGCGCGCGTGCGAAGGACGACGCGGCCGACGCGCTTACCAGGCTCGCCGGCCAGCCGGAGGACACGAGGCTCGCCGCGACGCTGGCCGATCCCTTCATGTTCCAGGAGTACTACCGCGACCGCGCACCCGAGTTCCTCGGCAAGGAGTTCGGACCGAAGTTCGCCCTCACGGTTGCCAGGCTTCCGCCCAAGTCGTGGCAGGGTCCCATCGAATCGGGGTTCGGATGGCACCTGGTGTTCGTCGACACGCTGATTCCGGGGCGCGTGCCGCCGTTCGATGAGATCGAGGGCGATGTGAAGACCGCCTGGCTCGGCGAGCAGAAGACCGTTGCCTGGGACAAGGCGTACAAGGACATGCGCGCGAAGTACACCGTGCTGATCCCCGCGCCGCCCGACGCGGAGACGGCAGCGCGCCTCGCCGCCACGCCGCGCAGGAAGGAGATTCCGACGTCGTCCGGCGAGAGCGCGCAATGACCTCGCTTCGCGCGTTCGCCCTCCTGTTGCTGGCCCTGATCGCGCCGCCGCTCGCGCTCGCGCACGAGGCGCGTCCGGCCTACCTCGAGCTCAAGGAGACCGCGCCCAATCAATTCGAGGTCCTGTGGCGCACGCCCGTGCTCGCAGGCATGCGCCTGCCGATCGTCCTGCAGATGCCCGACGGAGTGCGCAACGTCAGGGAGCCGACGGTCCAGGATCTCGCGGACTCGCTGCTCGAGCGCAGGACCGTCGACGCGGGGCCGGCCGGACTCGCCGGCAAGCGCGTCGATTTTCCGGGCCTCCAGCTCACTATCACCGACGTGCTCGTTCGCGTCGAGCTCCTCGACGGGCGAGCGTGGACGATGGTCGCGCGGCCTTCGCAGCCTTATATCGAGATCGCCGAAGCGCGCGGGGCGGCGTCCACGGCGCTCACGTTCCTCACGCAGGGCGTCGAGCACATTCTGCTCGGCGTCGACCATCTGCTGTTCGTCTTCGGGCTGCTGCTCATCGTGCGCACGCCGTGGATGCTCGTGAAGACCGTCACCGCGTTCACGGTCGCGCACAGCATCACGCTTGCCATCGCCACGCTCGGCTACGCGCACGTTCCGGCGCCGCCGCTCAACGCCGCCATCGCGCTTTCGATCCTGTTCCTCGGCCCGGAGATCGTCCGGGCATGGCACGGCGGGACGAGCTTCACGATTCGCCATCCGTGGGTGGTCGCCTTCGCGTTCGGTTTACTGCACGGCTTCGGCTTTGCGAGCGGCCTTGCCGCGATCGGCCTGCCGCAGGGCGACATCCCGCTGGCGCTGCTCATGTTCAACGTCGGCGTGGAAACCGGGCAGCTCGCGTTCGTCGCGCTGATCCTGCTTCTGCATCGCGCGTTCAGGGTGCTCGAGGTGCATTGGCCGCGCGCGATCGAGCTCGCGCCCGCCTACGTGGTCGGATCGCTCGGCGCGTTCTGGACGATCCAGCGCCTCGTGATGATGGTGGAGGGTGCATGACACAAGGAGGGGGTATGATCAAGCGAACGATCTTGTTGTTCCTCGTGCTGCTCGCCTCACCTGCGCTCGCGCACGTGCAGCCGGGCGAGGCGGGCGGTTTCGTCAGCGGCTTCCTGCATCCGATCTCCGGCCTCGACCACGTGCTCGCGATGGTCGCGGTGGGACTCTGGGGCGCGCAGCTCGGCGCGCCGGCGATCTGGCTCCTGCCCGTGACGTTTCCGCTGGTGATGGCCTTCGGCGGCTTCCTGGGCCTCGTCGGCGTGCCGCTGCCGGGCGTGGAGTTCGGCATCGCGGCCTCCGCGATCCTGCTCGGCGCGGCCGTGATGACGGAGCGCAGGCCGCCGTTGTACGTCGCGGCCGCGCTGGTGGGGTTATTCGCCATCTTTCACGGGCACGCGCACGGCACCGAGCTGCCGCCGGGGCAAAGCGGTCTTCTCTACAGCCTGGGCTTCGTGGTCGCGACGGGATGCCTGCACGCGATTGGCATCGCGATCGGTGCAATCCATCGCTGGCCGACGGGGCAGGTCGCGTTGCGCATCGCGGGCGGCGGCGTGGGGATTGCCGGGCTGTTCTTCCTCTGGCAGGCGGCGACGTGAAGCTTCCCCTCGCCCTCGCGCTCCTGCTCTGCCCCGCGATCGTCCATGCGCACCTGATCTCGACGGGCCTCGGGCCCGTCTACGACGGCATCACGCACTTCGCGCTGACCCCGGAAGACGTTCTCCCGGTTGTCGCGCTTGCCGTGCTGGCGGGCCTTCGCGGCAAGGTGCACGCGCGGCGGGCGATCTTCGTGCTCCCGCTCGCATGGCTCGCGGGCGGCATCGTCGGCGCATCGTCGCGCGTGGCGATGCCGGAAGCGCTTGCGTGGCTGCCGCTGCTCGCGATGGGCGGGCTCGTGGCCGCGGACTTGCGTCTTTCACCAACCGCGACGACGGCGATCGCGGCGGTGCTCGGCCTCTTGCTCGGCGGCGCGAACGGCGCTGCGATGGCGCAGGCCGGCGCGGGACTGCGCGGCGTCACGGGCATTGCCGCCGCCGTGTTCGTGGTTGCCACACTCGCATCCGCCGGCACGGTGGCGTGGCAATCCGGCTGGATGCGGATCGCGTGGCGCGTGGCTGGGAGCTGGATCGCCGCCGGCGGCCTGTTGCTGCTCGGCTGGTCGTTACGCTAGGGACGCGAGCAAGAGCGGATTGACCTTGGCCGGCGCGGTGAGCTGTACCCAGTGGTTAGCGCCGTCGACGCGCTCGTAGCGGAAACCAGCCGCACAGTACTGCGCGGAATTCGTCATCTGCCCCTCCACGAGGAAGCGGTCGCCGTCGCTCCAGATGCCGACGACGGGTATCGTCACGGGCGGGTATTCGCGTGGCAGGATCATGCCGAGGTTCGCTCGGTAGTAGTTGATGCCCGCGGTGAGACGCCCCGGCCGCTTGAGCCTCGCCTTACACGCTTCGAACTCCTCCGGGAAGCCGACCATCGTGCGCCAGAGCGCGTAGTCGAAGCGCGTGAGCAGGAATTCGGCGAGGCCGCGCAGCTGGAAGAAGGCGATGTAGCCGCCGCGCAGCTTCTGCATGAGCCCGCCGCGCGCGTAGGCGTTGGGATGACCCACCGACAGCGCGACGTAGCGTTCGACGCGCTCGGGGTGCCTCATCGCGAGGAACCAGCCCTGCACCGCGCCCCAGTCGTGGGCGACGAGCCGCACCTTGTCGATGCCGAGGGCGTCGAGCACGCCGACGAGATCGTCGACCAGCCGGTCGACGCGGTAGTCCGATACCTTGGCCGGAATCGCGCTGTCGCCGCAGCCGCGCGTGTCAGGCGCGATCACGCGGTAGCCGGCGGCGACGAGCATCGGGATCTGCTCGCGCCACACCGTGTGGTCGTCGGGGAAGCCGTGCAAGAGCAGCACGTCCGGACCTTCGCCCTCGACCACGACATTGAGCTCGACGCCGTTCACCAGGAGACGGCGGGAGGCGAATGGCGTGGCTGGGATCGGCGCGTCGAGCGGCATGGATGCATCAACGGGCGAGCGTCGGGATGCCGGCCGAGATGTAGTTCATCTTGTCGGCGCGCTGCCCCTTGATCGCCTGGTCGACCCAGCTTTTCACCCAACCGGCATCCATCAGGCCGAGATAGGCACCGCCTTCGGAGGCGAAGTTGATGTTGGCGCCGGTCATTACGAACAGCGCGTCGGTGTCCTCGGTGTTGTCGAGCGGCGTGTTGAACTGATGGACCGATCCGCCCGGCTCGAACAGGTAGGAGCCGGCGGTCTGACGCTGCTCGGGATACTCGGTGTAGTACCAGCAGCCGGACATCGTGTAGGCGTGCACGT
>DATJWL010000065.1:0-24462 GCA_035501215.1 Casimicrobiaceae bacterium | reverse complement strand
AACCCGGCGTGGTGGCGTGAGGAACGCGGGCTGGCGAATCAGCAGGTTCTGCTCGACCTAGTGTTCGGCGAGGGCACGCTGCGCACGAAGCCGGGGCAAGGCATCATCATGCACCGCGACGGGTCGTGGGAGATCAAGGCGGCGACGCCCATCCTCGATGATGCAGCACTGCGAACGCTCGTGGCGAAAGTCACGCCGGGGCGCGTGCGTCCAAAGTTGCTCAAGCAGCAGATGGCGTCAACGGCTCGACCGAGGCATTGATGCTGGTCACGAGGTTACGCACGTCGCGGTCCTGCACCTTGGCCGACAGGGTGGCCGCGAAGAGTCCCATCGCATGCAGCGGCTGCCGCAGATCGTGACTCGCCGCGGCGAGGAACTGGGTCTTGCCCCGATCGGCGGCTTCGGCGACAGCGCGCGCCTGGTCGGCCGCGGCGGTCTGCGCCTGCAACTCATCGATCAGGTCGACGTTTTCATAACGTATCGCCAGCGATTGCGTGAGCTGGTCGTTCAGGACGTGACCGAAGCGAAGGGCGAAGGCCAGCACGACGAGGAGCACGGCGGCGATGAAGATGTGAACCTCATCGCCCTCGAGCGCCACGCGCGCGATCGGCGGCAGGAGCGCGGGGAGGACGAAGCCGTAGAACGAAGGCTTGAACACCGTGGTCAGCGTAAGTCCGCCAAGGATGACGCCGAACAGGCACACGATCAGCAGCGCCTGGTGGCCGGGATCTTCGGGCGTGAACCACAGCACTCCAGCCACGCCCCAGAGCGTTCCGGCAAGCGTCGAGCCGAGCGACCACGCATACCCCCACCGCTCGCGCGCACCGCCGCCGGGACCGGCGCTACGATAGCGGCGGGCGAGCGCGCAGCGCCAGGCTTGGTTCGCGAGAATGGCCGCGAACCAGACGGCCAGCTCGAGGTGTGGTGCGACGCGCCACATGACGGCTACGAGAATGAGGCCGCCCAGAACCATGGACATCGTGGTTCGGCCCCATTGCGTGTAGAGCGTGGCGACCTGCTCGGCTCGGGCGCGCGCGAGGAGCCCGCGGTCGAGCGCTCTTACCGAGGCCATGTCGCTAGAGCGGCCTTAAACCACGTCAGCGCGGCACCGTGGGCGTGCCGAAGCGCACGCCCCGGCGTGCCAATTCGATCACGACTTGCGTGCGGTTGCGCACGTTGAGAGCGCGCAGGATCGCGCTCACGTGCACTTTGACCGTTCCTTCGGACAGTCGCAGATCGCGGCAGATGAGTTTGTTGGGCTTGCCTTCCACGAGGAGCTTGAGCACGTCGGCCTGGCGCATGGTGAGTCCGAGCTGCTCCGGCTTCATCGGCGGGCGCGGCCGCATCGCTCCGGTCAGGCCCGAAGCGTGAGTCGGAACGTAGATGCCGCCGGACAGGACCAGTCGCAGCGCGTCGAGGAGCACGCGCGTGTTCGCCGTCTTCGGAATGAATCCCATCGCTCCGAGGTCCAACGCACGCTCCACGGTTGCGCGATCGTGCGTCGCCGACAGCACGAGGATAGGCATGCCCGGCCACTCCTGTCGTAGCTCGGAGAGCAGGACGAAGCCATCGCAGCCGGGCAGCGTGAGGTCGAGCACGATGAGGTCGACATCCGGTTCCCGCGAAAGCGCGGCGTGCGCCTCGGATGCGTCGTGGGCCTGGATCAGCTCGAGGACGGGATCGAGCGCCCTCAAGACGTGATGCAAAGCTTCCTGGATCAGCGGATGATCATCGATAACGAGGATCTTCATCATTCCCCCCCTTGAGATGAGATGAAGATGTGCGCGCGCTGACGCGCGCACGAGCATTCACTGTAACCTTGCCTTCAAGGCTGTCAACTGTAGAAAGTTACAGGTGCCCGCGGGTGCGGCGGTGAAGCCCGCCAGGACAGACTTGGGCAAAGGCAGCACAGAATCAGAAGCTTGTCCTGGCTTGGCGAGAAAAGGTGTTAACAGTAAGCTCGAGACGTACCGCCGCGACTCTTCAGGAGGCGCGGCGATTTGGCCGCCGGCTTGCAGTCGCTCGAAAGGAGGCATTCATGCGACGCCGAGATTTTCTTGTAGGTTTGCCTGCCGCGGTGTGGACCTGGTCGCTCGCGCCGGAGAGCTTTGCCGCGGCACCGAGCGCAGTGTCCATAGGTGAGCTGCAGCAGGACTGGAAAAAGCTTCTCGCGCCCGGCGCGGAGGTTGTGCTGACGGCCGAGCCGCTGCAGAAGAGCGAAGCGGAGTGGAAGCGTGCGCTCGACGCGGCACAATTCAACGTGCTGCGTCAGGAGGGGACCGAGCGGCCGTTCTCGAGCCCGCTCAACGACGAGAAACGGCCCGGCATATTTGTCTGTGCGGGTTGCACGCTGCCGTTGTTCTCATCGGCGATGAAGTTCGACAGCGGAACGGGTTGGCCGAGCTTCTTCACCCTGATCCCCGGTCATCTCGGCACGAAGGAAGATTACAAGCTCATCGTCCCGCGCACCGAGTATCACTGCATAAGATGCGGTGGCCACCAGGGCCACGTGTTCGACGATGGTCCGCAGCCCACGGGACTGCGTTACTGCAACAATGGAGTCGCCCTGCGCTTCATTCCGCTGCGGCGGGCGTAGAAATCTCAGCCCGGGCGCCCGCGTCCGGCGCTTTTTTGCTGTTCGGCAAGCTCCTGGCGCACCGCGCGCAGGCGGCTCTCCGCGACGGAGAGCTGGTAGAAGTCGCCGTCGCCTGCTTTGACCGCCAGCTCCAGCTGCGAGACGGCGGCGCGCAGGTTGCCCTGCCAGGCGTAATACTCGGCCAGGTGCTGGTGCTGGAGGAGCTGCTTGCCGAGCGCGGCGTAGGTCTTCGCAGCTTGCTGGTGCAAGGGTCCGTCGCCGGGAAAGCGCTGCAGTTGCTCCGAGAGGAAGGCGGCGGCTTTCGCGGGTTGATTATCCTTGAGCAGCGCCTCCGGATAATCGTAGATGAGCTGCATCTTGCCGGGATAGCGGACGAGCGCCGCTTCGTAGCGCGCGATCGCCTTCTTGAGCTGGCCGGATTGCATCAGCACCTGGCCCGCCACGCCTTCGATCATCGGATGCGGCGGCGCGATCTTCTCCAGGGTAGCCAGCTCCTCCACGGCGTTCTTGAAGTCCTCGGCGCGCAGATACGAGGCCACCAGTCCGTAATGCGCCGCGATTTCGTTGTTGTATTTCTTTTCCGCGATTGCATCCTGGAAGAAGAAGACGGCGTCCTTCGGTGTCCCCTCGTAGCTCTTGAGGAGCGCGCGCACCATCTGGAAGTCGAGCGAGTCGGGGACCTGGCGGAACGGCTTGGTGAAGGCGCGCGCCTGCGCTTCTCCAATGCGCTGGTAGGTTTCCGGGTGATCGTGGAAGTAGGACGGCGAGTTGCCCTCGAACCAGGTCGAGGCCCGCTGCAAGCGCTCGAAGAACGTTGCCATCGCGTTCGGATCGAACCCGGCCGCGTAGGTGCGCGCGAATCCGAGCCGGTCGGCTTCCTCTTCGTTATGCCGGGTGTTGTCGATCTGGCTCTGGATGGCCAGTCCCTGCGCCGAGGCGACTGCCGCCTGGGCGGCGTCGCCGCTCGAGTTCGAGCGCGAGCGGCTGGCGAGGATGGCACCCGCCAGCGCGGCCAGCGACAACAGTGACGCGTCGCGCTGCTTGGCGATGCTGCGCGCAATGTGGTGCTGCATGACGTGCGTGATTTCGTGCCCGAGCACCGAGGCGAGCTCCGATTCCGTCTGGGTTAGGAGGATGAGCCCGGTGTTGACGCCGATGAAGCCGCCGGGCAGCGCGAACGCGTTGACCGTCGGGTCGGCCATCGCGAAGAACTCGAAGTCGAACTGCGCGCCGGGGATTGCGGTTACGAGCCGGTTGCCGATCTCGTTGAGATAGCCGTTGACCTCGGGGTCGAACAGGTAGCCGCCGCTGCCGCGTACCTGTTGCATGATGATCTCGCCGAGCTTGCGCTCCTGCGTAGCGGTCAGGTCGGCCCCGGATGGATCGCCGAGCTCCGGCAGGTTTGGCTCGTGCGTGACGGGAACGTCGGGCTTGCGTGGCGGGGTCCCCGAGAATATGGGGAGGTTATCCTCCGCTAGCCCAAGCGGGGCGAAAACGAGTGACGCGGCGACGGCGCCGGAGACGAGCCGGCGCCCGGCCGAGCGGAGGAGGCGCGTGCCAAGCACGGTGCTATGATGGCCGCCCACGGCGAAAAGTTTCGATTCGAGCGCGATGGCGCGAGAGACTTCGCATTTTACCCATTTTGACGCGGCCGGTCAGGCGCACATGGTCGACGTCGCCGCCAAGGAGCCGACGCGTCGCATCGCGCGCGCCGGCGGCCGTATCGCGATGCGACGCGAGACACTGGCACTGGTCCGCTCCGGCTCGGCGCAGAAGGGCGACGTGCTCGGCGTGGCGCGCGTCGCGGCGATCCAGGCGGCGAAGCGAGCGGCGGAGCTGATTCCGCTCGCGCACCCGCTGCCGCTGACGCACGTCGGCGCCGAGTTCAGCTTCGACGAGCAGGCGGGCGCGATCGAGCTGGAAGTGACGGCGGAAACCGTCGATCGCACCGGCGTGGAAATGGAGGCCCTGACCGCGGTGGCCGTCGGACTGCTGACGATCTACGACATGTGCAAGGCGGTCGAGCGCGGCATGCGCATCGAGAACATCCGCCTGCTCGAGAAGTCCGGCGGGAAGTCGGGGCACTTCATCGCACCTTGACTTCCCGAATCAAACGAAAATCTGAGTCGGGACTTACCAATTCCACATCGAACCGTCCTCTAGCCGGTTGACCGGCAGCGCGCTCGGCCGGTACGGATGCTTCGCAGCCAGCGTCTCGTCGATATCGACGCCGTGCCCTGACGCATCGCCGGGATGCAGGTAACCATCCTTGAAGAAGTACGCGTGCGGAAAGACTGCGTCGGTCTCGGCGGTGTGGCGCATGTACTCCTGCACGCCGAAATTGGGAACCCAGGTATCGAAGTGCAGCGCGGCGCCCATGCAGACCGGAGAGAGGTCGGTTGCGCCGTGACACCCGGTGCGCACGTGGTAGAGGTCCGCGAGCTGCGCGATTCGCCTCAGGTGCGTGATGCCGCCGGCGTGGACGACCGTGGCGCGGACATAGTCGATCAGCTGTTCCGTGATGAGCGTCTGGCAGTCGAAGATGGTGTTGAACACCTCGCCGACCGCGATCGGCGTCACGGTGTGCGTGCGGATGATGCGGAAGCCCTCCTGGTTCTCCGCCGGCGTGGGATCCTCCATCCAGAAAAGCCGATACGGCTCGAGCGATTTTCCCAGCCGCGCAGCCTCGATCGGAGTCAGCCGGTGGTGCACGTCGTGCAGGATGTGATGCTCGAAGCCAAAGCGCGTGCGGATCGCCTCGAAGAGCTTCGGCGCATGATCGAGATACTTCGCCGTCGACCACAGGTTCTCGGTCGGGATCGCGGCGTCGGCAGGCTCGTAGTACATGCGGTCCTTCGACACGCCGTAGGTGGAGGCGAGCCCCGGGATGCCACACTGCGCCCGGATCGCCCTGTAGCCCATGTCGGCGTAGCGGGCAACTTCGTCGAGCGTCTCAGCGATGTCCCGGCCGTTGGCGTGTCCATAGACCATCACGCCCTCGCGGCTGCGGCCGCCGAGAAGCTCGTAGAGCGGCAGCTTCGCGAGCTTCGCCTTGATGTCCCACAGCGCGGTGTCGACTGCAGCGATCGCGCTCATCGTGACCGGCCCGCGGCGCCAGTACGCGCCGCGATACAGGTACTGCCAGAGGTCCTCGATGCGCGCCGGGTCGCGTCCGATCAGCGCCGGCACGACATGCTCGGTGAGGTAGGCTGCAACCGCCAGCTCGCGACCGTTCAAGGTCGCGTCTCCGACGCCGTGCGGTCCCGCGTCGGTCTCGATCTTCAGGGTGACGAAGTTGCGTCCGGGACAGCAGACGATGACGCGGCAGGCAGTGATCTTCATGAGGTCTCGTGGTTGCGCCGGTGAATTCCCAGCAGGGGGCCGATGCACTCCGCCGTGGTCCGGTGGTTAGACCACTTGACCACAGTATAGCCCGAAGCTAAGATGCCGGCGAGTGTCGACGATCGACTGCGCAAGTGTGCGGCGGTCGCAATGGCCGAACCGGCCGCGGAGGATTCCACCTTGCCCTTGCAGGCCGTCGAGCCGCGGCGGCTCTACCGTCAGATCGCCGACCAGATCGCGCGCCTGATCGCTAGCGGCGAGTTTCCGCCGGGCGCGCGACTCCCGGCGGAGCGCGAGCTGGCGAACTCGCTCGGCGTGAGCCGCGCGTCGGTGCGCGAGGCGATCATTTCGCTCGAGATCGGCGGGCTCGTCGAGGTCCGCGTCGGTACCGGGATTTTCGTCACGACGTCGGCCGCGCCGGGCGCCGCTGAACGCGACGCCGGCCCGGGGCCATTCGAGCTGCTGCAGGCGCGCAAAATGATCGAGGGCGAAATCGCCGCGCTGGCGGCTTCGAAGGCGGGCGCACAGGACCTCGAGACGCTGCGGCAAAGCCTCGCGCGGATGGAAGCCCACGTGGAAGATTTCGCGATCCGTGAGGCCAGCGATCGCGAGTTTCACTTGGCGATCGCCAAGGCCACCGGCAACAGTTCGCTCGAGCTGGTGGTCGAAGGGCTTTGGGACCAGCGCGCCGAGCTATGGGGCCGAATGCAGCGGCACTTCCATACGCCCGAGCTGGCGCACAAGACGATTCGCGACCACTCGGCGATCCTCGACGCCATTGCACAAAGGAATCCGGAGGCGGCGCGCGCGGCGATGCACCGGCATCTGACGCGCGTCGTGCGCGAATTTCAGCGGGGGCTCGACGATCGTGAGCGGCGCGCAGCGCGACGGGCGCCTCAAGTCGCTTCACAGCCCACACGCGCGCGGCCTCGAGCTTGAGCGCCTTCCCATTGCCATACCGCTGCGCCGACGGCTTCGACGCGAAACGCAATACGGCAGGAGCCGCCACGCACTGGCGCAGCCGAGCCAAAGTCTGAGGAGGAGGAGCAAACATGAAAGCAAGCACGAGAGAAAGCAACCCGCGCGCGGCCTCGCGCCGGGACATGCTGGCAGCTACGATAACGATCGCTGCTGCGGCGTTGCTCGCCGCGGCCACGCCCGCGACGGCGCAAGCACCCGCGATGCCGAAGAGCCCGGTCACGATCAACATCGTCGACGTGGCCGGCGACCTTCAGCTCACGCGCGATGCGATCGAGCTGTATGCGAAGAAGAACCCGAACTACGTCAGCAAGTTCAATTTCACGCAGGCGCCGGCGCCGGAGCTTCCCGGCAAGCTGAAGGCGATGCAGGGCGCCGGCCGCAGCGACATCGACATGGTGCTGACCGGCACCGACTTCCTCGCCGCCGGCATCGAGCAGGGCCTGCTGATCAAGCTGCTGCCCGATTACGCGACGAAGTTCCCGAACCTAACGCAGAACTACCTGCCTGCAGCCGCGAAGATGCAGGAGCTCGCGCAGAATCAGGGCATCGAGGTCGTGTTCATGCCGGCGGGTCCGCTACTCGAATACAACCCCGCCAAGGTGAAGCAGGTTCCGACGACGCCGCAGGAGCTGCTCGCGTGGTGCAAGGCGAATCCGAACAAGCTGATCTACGCGCGGCCCGCCAACTCGGGGCCCGGGCGCACGTTCATCATGGGCCTGCCGTTCATCCTGGGCGACAAGGACCCGAAGGATCCGGTCAAGGGCTGGGACAAGACCTGGGCCTACCTGAAGGATCTCGACTCGTGCATCGAGTACTACCCCACCGGAACGACGGCGGTGATGAAGGAGCTCGGCGAGGGCTCGCGCGACATGACGGTGACGATGACGGGGTGGGACCTGAACCCGCGCGTGCTCGGGATCGTGCCGAAGGACTACAAGGTCACGCCGTTCAAGGGCATGACGTGGGTGAACGACGCGCATTACATGGTGATCCCCAAGGGCGTTCCGCCGGAGAAGATCGCCGTGGTGCTCGACCTGATGGCGTTCCTGCTTACGCCCGAAGCACAGGCCTACACCTACGACAAGGGCTACTTCTACCCGGGTCCCGCGGTGAAGAACGTGTCGCTTTCGATGGCGCCGAAGGAGAGCCAGGATGCAGTGAAGGAATTCGGCCGTCCGGAGTACGACAAGTGGCTCGCCGAATTCCCGCATACGCAATCGCTGCCGCCGGCGGCGCAGGTCGAGGCCTTCCGCATCTGGGACCAGCAGGTCGGAGCGAAGATCAAGAAGTGACGCGGATATCCAGGAACGGGCCGCTAGGAGCGGCCCGCGATTGGAAACAGCCCCGTCATCCTGAGCGAGCGAAGCGAGTCGAAGGATCTGCTGTTGCGCCTCACGGAATGCGAACAGCAGATCCCTCGCTGCGCTCGGAATGACACCGTATTAAATGGTCAGCGATCTCGCGCGATGAAACAGGATTTCTCGGAGCTCAAGCTCGACCGCGTCACGCGCCGCTTCGCCGGCACGGGCGGCAAGGCGTTCTCCGCACTCGCCGAGATGACGCTCACGATCCGCCGCGGCGAGTTCATCTGCCTTCTCGGGCCATCGGGATGCGGCAAGTCGACTGCGCTCAACTGCATCGCCGGCCTGCTGCCGCTGTCCGGCGGCAGCATCTGGCTCGATGACCAGCGGATCGACACGCTGCCCCCGGAGCGCCGCGGTTTCGGCATGGTGTTCCAGAATTACGCGCTGTTCCCGCACATGAGCGTCGCGAAGAACGTCGGCTTCGGTCTCAAGATGCGCGGAGTCGCCGCGCACGACGTCGCATCGCGCGTCGAGCGCACGTTGCAGCTCGTGCAGCTCACCGGGCAGGAGCACAAGCTGCCGGGGCAACTGTCCGGCGGCCAGCAGCAGCGCGTCGCGATCGCCCGCGCGATCGTGATCGAGCCGCCGCTGATCCTGATGGACGAGCCGCTGTCCAACCTCGACGCCAAGCTGCGGCTCGAGACACGTTCGGAGATCCGGCGCATCCACCGCGAGCTCGACCGCGCGACGATCTACGTCACGCACGACCAGGACGAGGCGCTCTCGCTCGCCGACCGCATCGTCGTGATGAAAGACGGCATCGTCCAGCAGGTCGCCACGCCGCACGACGTATACGCGCAGCCGGCGAACCTCGAGGTCGCGCGCTTCATGGGATATCGCAACGTCGTCGAGTTCGGCGTCGAGCGCGAGGAGGGCGAGCGCGTCGTGCTCGCGCGTAACGGCGTGCGCATCACCGGCACGCGCAAGCAACCGCTCGCGAAGGGGCCCGTGTTCGTCGCGATGCGGCCGGAGGAGATCGTCGTCTGCGAGGCGGCGAACGGGCAGAACGTGCTCGCCGGCCGTGTGGACACCGTCGAATACGGTGGCCGCGACTCACTGGTCGATGTGGTCACGTCCGACGGCACCCGGCTGCACGTTCGAACGCACGTCCCGCTCGCCGTCGGCGACAACGTGCGAGTGCACGTGCCGCCCGAGCGCGCGCTCGTCTATCCGGGGTAACGACGTGGCCGCCGCCGTGCCGCTCTCGCGCGCCTCGTTCGACCGGGCGCTGTGGCTCGTCATCCCGGCGGCAGCGTTCATGCTTCTGCTGTTCGTCTACCCGTTCCTCTACGGCCTCTTGCTGTCGTTCGAGCCGACGAAGGGCGACGCGATCGCGAACTACCGGCAGTTCGTCACCGACGACCGGCTGTGGCCGACGATCTGGACGACGCTGCGGCTCGCGATCCCCGCGACGATCCTCAACGTGTTCGTCGCGCTGCCGATCGCCTACAAGATGCGCACGAAGTCGCGCTACCAGAGGTTCGTGACCACAGTGCTTGTCGTTCCGATCACGCTCGGCACCGTGCTGATCGCCGAGGGGATGCTGACCTATTTCGGCCCCAAGGGATGGCTGTCTCAGTTCCTGCAGTTCTTCCACCTGTACGACGGGCCGATCCGGCTCACGCACAACTACTGGGGCGTGCTGATCTCGCTGGTGATCTCGGGCTTTCCGTTCGCGTTCCTGCTGATCCTGTCGTACATCACCGGCATCGACCCGGTGCTTGCACGTGCGGCGGCGACGCTGGGAGCGAATCCGACAGCGCAGTTCCGTTACATCTACCTGCCGCTTCTCGCGCCGGGACTGGCGATGTGCTTCTGCCTCGCGTTCGTGCAGGCGTTCTCCGTGTTTCCGTCGGCGGTGCTGCTCGGCGCGCCCGCCGGACCGACGCGTGTGATCTCGATCGCCGCGTACGAGGCGGCGTTCGAGCAATACGACTACTCACTCGCCTCGGCGGTCGCGATGATCATGGGATTCGTGCAGCTGATCATCGTCGCCGCGGTGCTCGGGATTCGCAACGTGTTCTATCGCGGGCCGGTGGTCGGAGGAAAGGGATGAGCACCCCCGCCCGGCTTGAGACCCCCGCGCGCGCCGCCTCACGCGCGATCGAAACGCGCTGGCTCGATCAGGTCTGGAGCGCACTGTTGTGGGGCATGATGACGGTCTTCGTGGTCAACATCGCCCTGATGATCGCCGCGGTCGCGACCAACTCGATCGCGCGGCGCTGGCTCGGCACCTGGCTGCCTGAGGGTTGGACCATCGGCTGGTACACCGCGGCGTGGAAGGAATTCCAGCTTGACTCGGTGCTGTGGGTCACCGTGGAGGTCGTCTTCGCGGTCGTGTTCCTCGCGCTCGTGATCGGCGTGCCGGCGGCGTACACGCTCGCGCGGCGCGATTTTCCCGGCAAGCGCGCGCTGATGCTGCTGTTCCTGCTGCCGCTGATGGTGCCGCCGATCACTTACGGGATTCCGCTTGCCACCGTGCTCTACAAGGCGCAGCTCGCCGGCACGATCAACGGCGTGATTCTCGCCAACCTGATTCCCGCCGCGCCGTTCGTGATCCTGGTGATGACGCCGTTCATCGAACAGATCGATCCAAACCTCGAATCGGCCGCGCGCGTTTTCGGCGCCAACACCGCGCGCATGTTCTGGCACGTGCTGGTTCCGCTGCTGGCTCCCGGCATCCTTGCCGCTTCGCTTCTCGTGTTGGTGCGCACGATCGCACTGTTCGAGCTGACCTTCCTCACCGCGGGCCCCGATTCGCAGACGCTCGTCGTCGCGCTCTACTACGCCGTGTTTGCAGCCGGGGTGCGCGCGCCGCAGTCGGTCGACGCGATGGCGATGATCTACATGCTGGTCACGCTCGTCTGGCTGCTGATCGCGTTGCGCTTCGTCAATCCGACGCAGCTTGTCTCGCGGGTCAAGGAACAGCCGCTCACGGCATGACATGAGGCGGCTCGCGCTCTCGACGCTCGGCGCCGTGCCTCAATCCGTCGCTCGGCCGGGCTACGACCCGCGGCAAATCGGCATCGGCGTGGTCCACCTCGGCATCGGAGCGTTCCATCGCGCGCAGACGGCGGTCTACAGCGACGACGCGCTCGCGATCGAGCAGGGCGACTGGGGCATCTGCGGCGTGAGCTTGCGCTCGCCTGACGTGCGCGACCGTCTTGCCCCGCAGGACGGCTTGTATACCGCCGTCGAGAAGAGCCCGTCGGGCATTCGCCGACGCTTGATCGGCAGCGTACGCGAGGTGCGCTTTCTCGGCGACGAGCGGCACGAGGTGCACGAGCGCCTCGTCGTGCCGTCGACCCGCATCATTTCGCTCACGATCACCGAGAAGGGCTATTGCCACGATCCCGCAACGGGCGAGCTCAACCTGGCGCACCCGGACATCGCTCACGATATTTCCGACCCGCAGCACCCGATGAGCGCGGTCGGGCTGATCGCCGCGGCGCTCGACGCTCGCCGCGTCTCGCATGGAGGGGGCCTCACGGTCCTGTGCTGCGACAACCTGCCGCACAACGGTGCGCTGGTGCGCGGACTCGTGCAGCGCTTCGCAGAAGCGCGCGATCGGGTGCTCGCGCAATGGATTCCGGATCACGCGAGCTTTCCCTCGACGATGGTGGATCGCATCGTGCCGGCGACGACCGAAGCCGACATTGCCGACAACGACGCCGTGCTGGGCCTGCACGACGCGGCGCCTGTCGTGCACGAGCCGTTCAAGCAATGGGTGATCGAGGACGATTTCGTGGCCGGCCGTCCGGCATGGGAGCGCACCGGCGCGCAGCTCGTCGACGATGTCGCGCCCTTCGAGGCGATGAAGCTGCGGCTCCTCAACGCCAGCCACTCGGCGTTCGCCTACCTGGGCTTTCTCGCCGGTTGCGAGTTCATCTATCAAGCGGCCGCGCGGCCCGAGTTCGCGCGATACATGCAGCGATTGATGGACGAGGTATCGCCCACGTTGCACGTTCCGGCCGGCGTCGATCTCGCCGCGTATCGGGCTGCGCTGCTCGAACGCTTCCTTAACCCTGCCCTGCCGCACCGCACGCAACAGATCGCGATGGATGGCTCGCAGAAACTGCCGCAGCGCCTGCTCGGCACGGTGCGCGACAATCTCGCCGCGGGCCGCTCGATCGACCTCGCCGCGCTCGCCGTGGCGGGGTGGATACGCTACGCGAGTGGCCGCGACGAGTCGGGCCGCGAGATCAAGGTGTCCGACCCGCTGTCCGCCGAGTTCGCACGGATCGCGGCCGGGCGGCGCGGCGACCCGGCAGGGCTCGCTCGCGGGATGCTCGCGCTTCGCGCCGTCTTCGGCGAGGATCTTCCCGCCGATCCGCGCTTTGCGGGTCGCGTCACGGCGTGGCTCGAGGAGCTTTTCGCACAGGGTGCCGCGCGCACCCTCGCTCGCGCAGTGCAGGAGGCCCGATGATTTCTCTTTCGCTCAACCCCGACCGCCTGTTCTCGTCGGACCCGACCCAGCGTGCGCTGGCGCGGGCGCTGTACGCCACGGTAAGGGATCTGCCGATCGTCAGCCCGCACGGCCACACCGATCCGCAGTGGTTCGCCGACAACGAGCCCTTCAGCAACGCGGCGGCCTTGTTCATCACACCGGATCATTACGTGTTCCGCATGCTCTACAGCCAGGGCTTGCAGCTCGAGGACCTCGGGATCGCACGCCGCCAGCATGCAGCCGATACCGACGTTGTCGAGACTGATGCGCGAACGATCTGGCGCCGCCTCGCGCAGAACTTTCATCTTTTCCGCGGCACGCCGACGCGCATCTGGCTCGACCACGCGTTCCACGAGGTGTTCGGCATTCGCGAGCGGCTCACGGCGGAGTCCGCCGACCGGCTCTTCGACCACATCAATGCCTGTCTCGCCAAGCCGGAGTTCCGTCCACGCGCGCTGTTCGAGCGCTTCAACATCGAGGTGATCGCAACCACCGAATCGCCGCTCGACCCGCTCGCACACCATGCCCAGATTCGCAGCAGCGGATGGAAGGGCCGGGTCGTAACCGCGTACCGTCCCGATCCGGTCGTCGATCCGGAGTTCGAAGGCTTCGCCTCGAACGTCGCCTATCTCGGCGAAATTTCCGGCGAGGACACCACGACATGGCGCGGCTATCTCGGCGCGCACCGGGATCGCCGGGCTTTCTTCAAGACGATGGGCGCGACCTCCACCGATCACGGTCACCCGACCGCGCAGACCTCGGACCTCGACAGCGGTGAGTGCGAGGCGCTCTTCGCTAAGGCGCTGAAGGGCACGCTCGGCCCGACGGAAGCCGAGGCGTTCCGCGGGCAGATGCTGACCGAGATGGCGAAGATGAGCCTCGAAGACGGGCTCGTGATGCAGATCCACCCGGGATCGTTCCGCAATCACAACCCGAGGGTGCTGTCGCGCTTCGGCCGTGACAAAGGCGCCGACATCCCGACGCGCACCGACTACGTACACGCCCTGAAGCCGCTGCTCGACCGCTTCGGCAACGAGCGCGATCTCACGATCATCCTCTTCACGCTCGACGAGACCACCTACTCGCGCGAGCTGGCTCCGCTGGCGGGTCACTATCCGGCCCTCAGGCTCGGTCCCCCGTGGTGGTTCTACGACAGCCCGGAAGGCATGCAGCGATTCCGCGAGCAGGCGACCGAGACGGCGGGGTTTTACAATACGGTCGGCTTCAACGACGATACGCGAGCGTTCCTGTCGATCCCTGCGCGGCACGACGTGGCGCGCCGGATGGATTGCCGCTTCCTCGGCCAGCTCGTCGCCGAGCACCGGCTCGAGGAAGACGAGGCATTCGATCTGGCGCCGGAGCTCGCGTACACGCTCGCCAAGCGCGCCTACCGACTCGGTTAGTGCATCTCGCTGCAGCGACGTCGCCGAAGAACGTGGAGGTTCCGATGAACGCACAAAAGGACTGGGCGGCGCTCTTCGGCCGCATCCTGCTGTCGATTCTCTTCATCATTTCCGGCTTCGAAAAAATCTCGGGCTTCGAGGGGACTGCGGGCTTCATTGCCGGGCACGGGCTGCCGTTTCCGCAGGTGCTCGCCGCCGGCGCAATAGCGATCGAGCTCGGCGGGGGACTCGCCGTGCTCGCCGGCTGGAAGACACGATGGGTAGCGCTGGCGCTGATCGTCTTCATGATCGTCATCACTCCGATCTTCCACAACTTCTGGAGCGCACCGCCCGCGCAGGCGATGAATCAGCAAATCAATTTCATGAAGAACGTCTCGATACTCGGCGGCATTTTCCTGCTGTTCGCCTTCGGGCCCGGCCGCTACAGCCTGGATCGCGCATGACGGGTTCCTCCTCGCGCCCCGGTCGTCGCTACTCGCGATGCGCCGAATCGAGCCAGATCGTCACCGGCCCATCGTTGACGAGCGATACCTTCATTTCGGCGCCGAACTCCCCGGTCGCGACCGGACGGCCCGATTCACGCTCGAGCGCCTGCACGAAGGACGCGAACACCGGTGCAGCGATCTCGGGCGGCGCCGCCGCGCTGTACGAGGGCCGGGCCCCCTTGCGCGTCGATGCGAACAGCGTGAACTGACTCACCGCGAGCAAGCCACCGCCGATCTCGACGAGCGAGCGATTCATCACGCCCGCGTCGTCGTTGAAGATGCGCAGGCTCACGATCTTGCGCGCGAGCCAGTCGCGATCCGCCTCGCCATCCGTCGCAGTGATGCCGCAGAGCACGAGCAGCCCGGGACCGATCGCGCCGACAGTCGCGCCTGCGACGCTCACCGATGCCTCGCGCACTCGCTGGACGACGGCGCGCATTAGGTGCCTTAGCGAGCCATCCGGCGTTCGACGTCGACGACCTGGCCGCCGGCGAGCGTGAGCGTCGTCAGGGTCTGCGCATCGCCAGCGGCAGGGAGATAGGACCAGCGCCGACCGCCCGTCTTGCCCTGTCCCTTGGTTTGGACGTCCGGCCGGCCGATGCGCATGATGACCTCTGCTTCGCTCATGCCGCGAGAGATGAACCTGCGCTCGGCGGCATTGCCGGTCCTGACGCGACGCATGCTCGTGCGTGTCGCGGTCGCACGCTTCGCCGGCGCAGATGACGCAGACGGTGCCTTGGCACGGGACGTGCGCGCGGCGGGAGACCCCGGAGTCCCCGGCACGACGCTTACCGTCGCGGGATCGGCCTCGAGGTCACGCAGCTCCTTGCCCGGCGGACAGGAAGTGTCCTGGTAGATGACCCCGCCCTTTTCGCCGGCGCACTTCACCAGCGCCGCAGGGGCCGGTGATGCCGCGAAGAGCATCAGCAACCCGATGAAGAGAGCGGGGTAGGGCATGGCGGTCCATTCGAGGAGCGAATTGCGATTACCATAGCACCGTCCCGAGCCCGCAAACTCAGACTTTCGATGGATACCCGCCTCGCTACCGCCGCGCGCGTGCACGAGATCGCACCCTTCCACGTCATGGAGGTGCAGACCGCCGCGCGAGCGTTGGAAGCAGCGGGCCGCAGCGTGATCCACATGGAAATCGGCGAACCCGATTTCCCGACGCCGGCTCCGGTGGTTGCGGCCGCGCAGGCGGCCATAGCAGGGGGCGCCATCTACTACACCTCCGCCCTCGGACTGCCGGCGCTGCGCGAGGCGATTGCCCAGCATTATCGCGACCATTACCGCGTGAGCGTGCCACCCGAGCGCGTCATCGTCACGGCCGGCTCCTCCGCGGCGCTGCTCCTCGCTTTCGCGCTCCTCGTCAATCGCGACGAGCAGATCCTCCTGGCCGACCCCGGCTACCCGTGCACGCGTCACGTCGTGCGCACGCTCGAGGGCGAGCCGGTCGGCATCCCGGTCGGCGCAGGTTCGGATTATCAGCTCACGGCAGAGATCGTGGCACGCGCTTGGAGGCCGCGCACACGCGGCGCGCTGGTTGCCTCGCCGTCGAATCCGACCGGCACCGCCGTGCCTCCCGACGAGCTTGCGCGCATCGCGGAGGTCGTCGCGGCGCGCCATGGCGCGCTCATCGTCGATGAGATCTATCTGGGCCTTTCCTACGGCGACCCGCCGCGGAGCGCGCTCTCGCTGGAGCGAGATATCTTCGTCGTCAGCAGCTTCTCGAAGTATTTCAACATGACGGGCTGGCGGCTTGGGTGGCTGGTCGCGCCGGAGCGGCACGTCCGCGATCTCGAGAAGCTTGCACAGAACCTCTACATCTCGCCGCCCACGCCATCGCAGCGGGCCGCCCTCGCGTGCTTCCAGGCGGACACGCTGGCGATCCTCGAGGAGCGGCGGCGCGAATTCCAGGCGCGGCGCGATTTCCTCGTCCCCGCGCTGCGCGAATTGGGCTTCGGCATTCCCGTCATGCCCACCGGCGGGTTTTTCGTGTACGCCGACTGCTCGGGCTTCGGCATGGACAGTGAACGCTTTGCCTTGCGCGCACTCGAAGCCACCGGCGTCGCCTTTACACCTGGCATCGATTTCGGCCGCAACCGGCCCGAAGCGCACGTGCGCCTCGCCTACACGGTCGCGCGGCCGAAGCTGCAGGAGGGCGTGCGTCGCCTCGCAGCATGGCTGCCGACCTTGACCCGCTGAATCAAGCATGAATCGGAAACTGACCCTCGGGATCGTCGCCGGCACGAGCGCGCTCCTTCTCGGGAGCTGTGCGTCGATCCAGTACTACTGGCAGGGCATCGCCGGCGAGCTCGACCTCCTCGACCGGGCGCAGCCGATCCCCTCGGTCGTCGAGAGCACCCCCGATTCGACGCTCAAGCGCAAGCTCGAGGATACGCTCGAGATCCGCGACTTCGCGAGCCGGAAGCTGGGGCTCCCCGACAACGGCAGTTACCGCCGCTACACCGCACTCGATCGTCCCTATGTGCTGTGGAATGTCTTCGCCGCGCCGTCGCTCTCGCTCGATCCGAAGCAGTGGTGCTTCCCTGTCGCCGGCTGCGTCAACTATCGCGGCTACTTTGCGGAAGCCGAAGCGCGGGCCGAGGCCGCGCGCCTCGCGGCAGGCGGGGAAGACGTCTACATCGGCGGTGTGCCGGCGTATTCCACCCTCGGTTACTTCGATGATCCCCTGCTCTCGACGATCATCGGCTATCCCGAGACCGAGGTCGCGCGGCTCATCTTCCATGAGCTGGCCCACCAGATCGTCTATGCGCGGGACGACACGGTCTTCAACGAGTCCTTCGCCGTCACGGTGGAGGAAGTCGGCGTGGAGCGCTGGCTCGAGCAACGCAACGACCCGAAATTGACCGCGCAGTTCGAGGTGGCGCAGCGGCAGCGGCAGGCCTTCCTCGAGCTGGTGAGCCGAACGCGCTCGCGACTGGAGGCTCTTTACGCGAGCGCCGCGAGCGACGAGGAGAAGCGCGCCGGCAAGCTTGCCGCGTTCGTCGCGATGAGCGCCGACTACGAAGCGCAGAAAAGGGCCTGGGGCGGACACGCCGGTTACGACGCGTGGTTCGCGCGCGGCCCGAACAACGCGAGCATCGTGGCGGTCGGACTCTACACGGAAAAGGTGCCGCAGTTCAAAGCGCTGCTCGACGCCGAAGGCGGCGACCTGCCGCGCTTCTACGCCCGAGTGAAGGAGCTCGCGGCGATGCCGAAGTCCGATCGCGATGGAACCCTGGCCGCCGTGGCCGCAGGCAAGGGGCGCGTGGCGGCTTTCCCCAAGTAAGCCGATTCAGCGAACTGCGTCGCTGCAGGCGGCTCAAGCACGCCGAGGAGCGCTCTTGTCCGGACAGCTAACTGCCTATATAATCTACCGTTTTCCTTGCCTCACCCGGCGCAGACGGGGAGGCCGTCGGCGGCGATGCGCGTGAGTTCGGCAAAACGCGGGCAAACGCGCCAGGATGCCGTCCAACCAACGTCCACAAGGAGCGTTCTGCATGCGTCACTACGAAATCGTCTTCATCGTGCACCCGGACCAGAGCGAACAGGTCCCGGCGATGATCGAGCGCTACCGCACGATGGTCACCGCCAACAGCGGCGGCCCTGCCGGCCGGGTTCACCGGCTCGAGGACTGGGGGCGTCGCCAGCTCGCCTATCCGATCGCCAAGATGCACAAGGCGCACTATGTGCTCATGAACATCGAGTGCAATGACGCCACGCTCACCGAGCTCGAGCACGCCTTCAAGTTCAACGATGCGGTGCTGCGGCACCTGATCGTGGCGATGAGCGAGCCGGTAGTGACGCCATCGCCGATGATGAAGGAAGAGAAGGCGAAGTCGCTCGCGCCGCAGGCCCCGACGCCGGCACCCCCGACGCCGGCACCCCCGACGCCTGCCGCCACCCCGGCGTAGTCCCACCCAGTGCCCGACAATGCAGTGACGATCGACGCGAGGCTCGCGGCACGGGCTGACTTGCGCTTTACGCCTGCGGGCCTGCCGGCACTGGACTTTCAACTGGCGCACGAATCGATGCAGACGGAAGCGGGAGGCGAACGGCGCGTGGCCTGTGATCTGGCCGCGGTGGCGCTCGGTCCGATCGCGAAAGGCCTCGCCGAAGTCGCCGTCGGCGCGCCAGTGCGCTGCCGCGGCTTCCTCGCCCGCCGCTATCGCACCGGGATGAGCGTCGCGCTGCACGTGAACGAATTCGAACTACTGGAAGGAAACTGAACATGCCACGCCCGATGGGAAGAGGCTCGAAATTTGCGAAAGGTAAAGGCAAAGGCAAGGACGGCAAGCGCCGCGAACGCGGTAACAATCTGTTCAAGCGCAAGAAGTTCTGCCGCTTCACGGCAGAAGGCGTGAAGCAGATCGATTACAAGGACATCGATGTGCTGAAGGACTTCGTCCAGGAGAACGGCAAGATCATGCCCGCGCGCATCACCGGCACCAAGGCGCGCTACCAGCGCCAGCTCTCCACGGCGATCAAGCGGGCGCGCTTCCTGGCGCTGCTCCCATACACCGACCTGCACTGACGGCGAGGGGATGACATGCAAGTCATATTGCTCGAGAAGGTGCAGAACGTCGGCGACCTGGGCCAGGTGGTCAAGGTAAAGCCCGGGTTCGCACGCAATTTCCTGATCCCCCAGGGCAAGGCGAAGCGCGCCACACCGGAGAACCTGAAGCTGCTCGAAGAGCGGCGTGCCGAGCTGGAGAAGGCCGCCGCGGATAAGCTCGCCCTGGCGCAGGAACGCGCCGGGAAGCTCGAGGGCATCACCATTCAGATCACGCAGAAGGCGGGCGTCGACGGGCGGCTCTTCGGCTCGGTGACGAACGTCGACATCGTCGACGCGCTAGCAGCGCAGGGGCACGAGATCGAGAAGGCGATGATCCGCATGCCGGCGGGACCACTCAAGCAGGTCGGAGAATATCCGCTCACCGTCGCGCTGCACGCCGATGTCACCGCGCAGATCACCGTCTCGGTCCTCGGCGACACGAGCGGCGCTCAGGCCTAAGCGGCTGAGAGCGAATGCGCGACTTTCACCAGCTCTTCGATACGCAGTCGTCGACCTTCACCTACGTGCTCGCCGATGCGCTGACCGGCGAGGCGGTCATCATCGATCCGGTCGACACTCATCTCGACGCCTACCTCGCGCTCCTCGCCCGCGACGGGCTCAAGCTGCGCTACGTCCTGGAGACCCACGCTCACGCCGATCACATCACCTCGGCGGGCCTCCTTTGCGAGCGTACGGGAGCGAAGGCCGCCGCGCCGGTGCATTGCGGGATCCTGCCCGCCGATCTCCAGCTCGACGACGGTGCGGAGATACGCTTCGGCAGCGAGATGATCCGCGCGGTGCACACGCCGGGACACACTGCGGGCTCGATGTCGTATCGCTGGCGCGACTGCGTGTTCACCGGAGACGCGCTCCTCATCGGCGGCTGCGGGCGCACCGACTTTCAGAGCGGCGATGCGGGCGAGCTCTACGACAGCATCACGCAGCGGCTGTTTACGCTGCCGGACGCCACGCGCGTCTATCCTGCGCACGATTACAACGGCAAGACCGCGTCGACCATCGGCGACGAAAAGCGGGCCAATCCGCGGCTCGCCGGCAAGACTCGCGAAGACTTTATCCGGCTGATGGACTCGCTCAACCTTCCCAAGCCGCGCCTGATGGACATCGCCGTGCCGGCGAATCAGCGTCTGGGTCTCGACGTTCCTCACGGCTGATCGCCGGGCCGGCGGAGCGCGCGCCGGTCGTCGCTCCGGTGTCCGGCGATGACATCGTCCTGATAGAATGGCCGCGTTGTCGCGCCTTTCCCGCCGATGCCGAACGACACCCCCGTTGAAGCGCTGAAAGTCCCACCGCATTCGCTCGAGGCGGAGCAATCGGTGCTGGGCGGATTGCTGCTCGACAACGCCGCGGCGGACAAGATCGCCGACATTCTCGACGGCCCGGACTTCTACAACGACGCGCACCGCAACCTGTTCGCGGCGATCATGAGCCTCATCGCCGACAACAAGCCGGCCGACGTCGTCACCGTGGCCGAGGTGCTCGGCTCGCTCAAGAAGCTCGACTACGTCGGCGGCATGGCCTATCTCGGAGCGCTGGTGGAGAACGTGCCGACCGCGGCCAACATCCGCCGCTACGCGGAGATCGTGCGCGAGCGCGCGATCCTGCGCCGTCTCGCTTCCGCGGGAGGCGAGATCGCGGACACCGCGTACAACCCGCTCGGCCGCAGCGTGCGCGAGATACTCGACCAGGCGGAGACGCGCGTGTTCGAGATTGCCGAGCACGGGGCGCGCGGACAACAGGGATTTCAGGAGCTGCGGCCGCTGCTCACCCAGGTCGTCGAGAGGATCGAGCTTCTGTTCGCGCGTGAGAATCCTTCCGACGTGACCGGCGTGCCGACCGGGTTCACCGATCTCGACCGGCTGACCTCAGGGCTGCAGGAAGGCGATCTCATCGTCATCGCGGGTCGGCCCAGCATGGGCAAGACGGCGTTCGCGCTCAACATCGCCGAGCACATCGCGCTGTCCTCGAAGGTCAAGCTGCCGGTGGGATTGTTCAGCATGGAGATGGGGGCCACGCAGCTTGCCATGCGCCTGATCGGATCGGTGGGCCGTCTCGACCAGCACAAGATCCGCACCGGTCAGCTTTCGCCCGACGACTGGGAACGGCTCTCCGACGCGCTCGGGAGGCTCTCCGATGCCGCCATTCACGTCGACGAGACGGCCGCGCTCAATCCGCTCGAGCTGCGCGCGCGGGCGCGCCGGCTTGCGCGCCAGTACGGGGGCAAGCTCGGCGCCATCGTCGTCGACTACCTGCAGCTCATGCAGGCCGTCGGGCAGGGCGAGAATCGCGCCACCGAGATCTCCGAGATCTCGCGCTCGCTTAAGGCGCTGGCCAAGGAGCTCAGAGTGCCGGTGCTCGCATGTTCGCAGCTCAACCGCAGCCTCGAGCAGCGGCCGAACAAGCGGCCGATCATGTCGGACCTGCGCGAAAGCGGAGCGATCGAGCAGGATGCAGACGTGATCCTGTTCATCTACCGCGACGAAGTCTACAACGAGGACTCGCAGGACAAGGGCGTCGCGGAGATCATCATCGGCAAGCAGCGTAACGGGCCCATCGGGACCGTGAAACTGGCTTTCCTGGGGCAGTACACGCGCTTCGAGAATCTCGCCCAGCCGGGCAAGTACTGATGGGCCAAACCGTGGGACCGTCCCCCGGGACTCACCGGCGCGCGAGTCGTTGACATGAGTACATCGAAGACCGCGGTCATCACCGGAGTCACTGGCCAGGATGGCGCATACCTGGCTGGGCTGCTCCTCGAGCGCGGCTACCGTGTTTACGGCACCTATCGGCGCACCAGCTCGGTGAACTTCTGGCGCGCCGAAGAGCTCGGCATCGCCCAACACCCGGAGCTTAGGCTCGTTGAGCATGACCTCCTCGAGCAAGGCTCGAGCCTGAGACTCATCGAGAAGGCTCGCCCCGCCGAAATCTACAATCTTGCGGCGCAGAGCTTCGTCGGCGTCTCGTTCGATCAGCCGCTAACCACGAGTCTGATTACGGGACTCGGGGCGACCAATCTTCTCGAAGCGATTCGTCTCGTCGATCCGACGATTCGTTACTACCAGGCGAGCACTTCCGAGATGTTCGGCATGGTCCGCGCGACCCCGCAGAACGAAGACACGCCGTTCCATCCGCGCAGCCCATACGGCGTAGCGAAGCTCTACGCCCACTGGATGACGGTCAACTACCGCGAGGCGCACGGCATCTTCGGCGTGAGCGGCATCTGCTTCAACCACGAGTCGCCGTTGCGCGGCCGGGAGTTCGTCACGCGCAAGGTGAGCGACGCTGTCGCCCGGATTCGGCTCGGCAAACTCGACGTTCTGGAAATCGGCAACCTCGACGCCTGCCGCGACTGGGGGTACGCGCGCGAATATGTCGAGGGAATGTGGAAAATGTTGCAGGCGCCGAAACCCGATACATACGTTCTCGCGACTGGGCGCACCGAGAGCGTGCGCCATTTTATCGAGCTTGCATTTCGAGTCATCGAAGTTCAAATCGTCTGGCGCGGATCCGGCGCCGAGGCAATCGGCGTCGATGCTGCGACCGGCAGGACTCTGGTTCGCGTGAATCCGGCGTTCTATCGACCGGCGGAAGTCGATCTGCTGATCGGCGACCCCTCCAAGGCACGCCGAGAGCTGCAATGGGAAGCGCAGACTTCGCTGGAAACCTTGTGCCGCACGATGGTTCAGGCCGATCTCAAACGGGTAGAACGTGGCGTCTCGTTCTGAGCGCGTTCTGGTTACCGGCGCACGAGGGTTCACGGGTCGACACCTCTGCACGGAGCTTCGAGCCGCGGGCTATGAGGTCATCGGGCTTGTCGAGTCTCCGCCCGCCGCGCCTGACGAGGTCTGCGCAAATCTGCTCGACGCGGCGGCGGTTGAGCACGCAGTAGCGGAAGCCGAACCCGACCGCGTGGTGCACCTGGCGGCGATCTCGTTCGTCGGTCACGACGACATCGAGGCGTTCTACCGCATCAATCTGCTGGGATCGCTCGCACTGATGCAAGCCCTCGCTGCGCGGGCGGAGCGCATCCGCACGGTGATCCTCGCCAGCAGCGCCAATGTCTACGGCAACGCCGAGAGCGAAGCGATCGAGGAGACGCTGCTTCCGGCGCCGGTCAATCACTATGGCGCGAGCAAGCTCGCCATGGAGCACATGGCCGCCGCTTACCGCGACCGCTTGCCGGTCGTGATCGTTCGACCTTTCAATTACACTGGCCCGGGGCAATCGGAGCAGTTCGTGGTGCCGAAGCTGGTTGCCCACTTCCGACGACGGGCGGAAGCGGTCGAACTCGGCAACATCGACGTCGTGCGCGAATTCATGGATGTCCGCAAAGTCTGCGAAGTCTATCGTCGATTGCTCGCTTGTGAAGCCGCGGCCGGGAATACGATCAACATCTGCTCGGGGCGCGGTATGTGCTTGCGCGAGGTCATCGCGCTCCTTGAGATGCAGACGAGTCATCGCATGGAGATTCGCGTGAATCCCCGGTTCATGCGGGCCGGCGAAGTGCGGCGCCTGATCGGTTCTTCGCGCAAGCTCGCCGCGCTGATCGGACCCGTTGCCCATGCACCGCTTGAGGCAACGCTGCGAGAGATGCTCGAAGAGGCTTGATCGATGGCGAGCGTAGGCCGCAACCAACCGTGTCCCTGCGGTAGCGGCAGGCGCTACAAGGAATGTCATGGCTCATTTGGCTCGTTGCCGGAGGGGGGGCCAATCCCGCTGCCGCCGCCGAGGCAGGCGGAGATCGCGCTCCTGATGCGCGATGCGCTGGCGCTGCAGCAGGAAGGCAGGCTTGCCGAGGCAATCGCGAAATACCAGGCCGTTGTGTCCGAACAACCGGACAACTTCGACGCTTTGCACATGCTCGGCGTGGCCTGGCTTCAGATGAATCAACTCGACCGCGCCGAAGAGTATATCGGCCGGGCGCTGGCCATTCGCCAGGACGTCGTTTCTGCACATACCAATCGGGGTGTGATCGCCGAGGTCCGCAGGCTGGAGGCGATGGAAGCCGACCTGTGCCGGCAGGTGCTGCCGAAGATGTCGGCGCTCTCCCGCGCGACTCCGCGCGACTGGCCGTTCGGAAAACGGGAAGCGCTTGACCTCGTCATTGCGGCACGAGCGCTGGACGGAGACGATCTGCGCGTGATTGAACGGATCGCAGCCGATCCGCGCTTTCGCGCCGTCACGTGGCAGACGTCGCTTACCGCCGCAACTTCCGAGCTCAAGGCGATCCCGGAGATCGTTCAAATCGGCTCGGGTCGCGGGCCGGAG
>DATJWL010000064.1:0-5049 GCA_035501215.1 Casimicrobiaceae bacterium | reverse complement strand
TTGTCGGCGAGGAGATACCACACGGGGACGCCGTTCTTGCGCGCCGCGGCCATGATCTGTTCGGCCTCGGTGTAGCGCACGCGCGGGTCGTTCAATCCCGCGACGACGAACAACGGCGCCTTGATTTTCTGGGCGTTGTTGGTGGGCGAAATGCGGGTGAGGAACGCGCGCATCGCCGGATCGCGCTCGTCGCCGTACTCGACGCGGCGCAGATCGCGCCGGTAGCTCTCCGTGCTCTCGAGGAACGACACGAAGTTCGCGACGCCGACGATGTCCACCGTTCCGGTGATGCGATCGGGGAAATTCGTCGCCACGGCGAGCACCATGTAGCCGCCGTAGCTCCCGCCCTCGGTCGCGACGCGATCGGCGTCGAGATCGGGCTGCGCGCGAATCCAGTCGAGAAGCGCGCCGATGTCCTTGACCGAGTCCTCGCGCTTCATGCCGTTGTCGAGCGCGACGAAGGTCTTGCCGTATCCGGTCGAGCCGCGCACGTTGGGCTGGATGATGGCGATGCCCAGCTCGTCCAGGAAATAATTCCAGCGCCCGAGGAAGCCCGGCCGCGCCTGTCCTTCGGGTCCGCCGTGGATCATGACGATCACCGGACGCTTGCCGCTAAAGCGCGCCGGCGGCCGCGTCAGGAAGCCGTTGATCGTGCGTCCGTCGAAGCTTTTCCACGCGATCGGCTCGGCGCCGCGGAAGCTCACCGCATCGAGGCCTGGCACCTTGGTCTCGGTCCAGCGCTCGACGCGGTTCGTACGCGTGTCGATGGCGTACACGTCGCTCGGGCTCTGCGCGCTCGACACCGTGACCGCGAGATCGCGCGAGTTCTGATGCCAGGCCGCGCCGCCGACCGTCCCGACCGGCAACGGCGGCTTCGGCAGCACGCGGCGCGTGTCGGCGTCGTAGAGCCGCAGCACGCCGATGCCGGCTTCGTTGGTGATCACCGCCAGCGTGTGTCCATCGGGCGAAAGTACGATGCTCTCGACGTCCCAGTCTCCGCCTGCGCCGAAATACTCGAGCTTGCCGCTGCCGAGATCGAAATAAGCGAGCTTCTGGAATTCGCCGTCGCGGTCGGTGGAAAGGAACAATCCCTTGCCGTCGCGGGCGAAGTTCACGTTGAATGTCGCGATCGGGCCAGACGGTGCGACGCCCACGGGCGGGAGAACATTCTTAGCCTCGCTGGTCGCGAGATCCATCACCCAGACATAGGTCTCGTTCACCGACTTGAACTGGATGAACGCGACGCGCTTGTCGTCGAAGGAGAACGAGAAGTTGCCCCAGCCGGTCCCAGGGAGCGTCGTGATCTTACGCGCCTTCGCCGGCTCGAGCGGATCGAGCAATGTCAGGTCCGTGTTCGGATCGTCGCGTTTGCCCATGGCGTCGACGTCGGTGGTGGCGACCAGCATCCGGTCGCGCGCGTGCGTGAAGGTCTCGATGTCGTTCTTGCGGCGCTCGTCGGTGAGCAGAACGGGAGTCGCCGTCGGAGAATCGAGCCGATATACCTGGCGCTGCTCGTTGCCCTTGGAGTCGCGCGAGAAGACGAGCGCGTCGGGCTTCTTGGCAAGGAAGGCTCCGAAGCGCACCGGATCGGGAAAGGTCGTGAGTTGCTTCGGCTCGTCGCCCGGTGCCGAGACGAGATGGAGCTGCGTTACGTTGCCGGCGCGGCGCGCAACGATCAACTCGCGCTTCTCGGGATGCCAGTCGACGGCAGACGCCGGCTTGAATTCGCCGTAGGGATCGAGCTTGGCCGCGAGCGCCGCGGGGATCGCCGGAAGGCCTTCCGCTTTCAGGTTGGCGTTCGGCGCGATGACGTCCGCGGCGAGGGCGAGCCGGGCCGCGAGCGCCGCGGCGAGCAGGATTGAAGAGAGGCGAGTCACGAGGATTTGGGGTCGCAATTTGCGTCCTGGAGATTCTAACCTCTTGATCGATCAAGCTGAAACATTACTGGGACGCGGGAAGTTCGCCGATCTCTCCATGCCTCCGCATGGCAACAGGAGCGTCATTCGCGTGCTACCGCCGACCTATGCTAGACTAGACTTAGTCTAGTCTATTACATCCGATCAGCAATGGACACGTTCAACATTCACGAAGCCAAGACGCATCTTTCACGTCTCATAGAAGAAGTCAGCGGCGGGGCCGAGATCGTTATCGCGAAAGCGGGCAAACCCGTCGCCAAGCTCGTCCCCATCGACCCGATCCGACCCGTTCGCAAACCTGGTTTCCTGAAAGGGAAGATCCGCATTCCAGCCGACTTTGATGCACCATTGCCGGACTGGCTGCTGGATGCTTTCGAGGGCAAGAAGTGAGGTTGCTGCTAGACACGCAGGTCTATCTCTGGTTTCTGGCCGATTCACGAAAGCTTTCGCGCAAGGCAAGAGGCGCAATCGACAGCGCGGAGCGCGTATTCGTAAGTGCCGCGTCCATCTGGGAAGCCACGATTAAGACGGCGCTGGGCAAAGTCGACCTTGCCGGAGATCTCGTTGATGGTATCGCCGCCAGTGGTTTCGCTGAGTTACCAGTCTCGGCGCGGCACGGCGCAAGCGTAGCAACCCTCGCGCGACATCATCGTGATCCGTTCGACCGCCTGCTGGTAGCGCAGGCGATCTACGAACCACTGAATTTGCTCACCGCGGATTCACTGCTGCGGCGTTATTCGGATCTCGTGCTGCTAGTTTGAGCCAGCGTATAATCCCGCTTTACGTCCACCGCCGCATCGATGGTCGAGCTGCTTTCGCTCCGCGGGCGCAATGCCCTGTCGCCGTTTCGCATCGCCAAGCTGCTCTCGAATCTCGCTGAGACACGCATCTCCGGCATCACCGCCGATTTCTGGCATTTCGTTCAGACTGAGCGAGAGCTGACCCCCGCCGAGCGCGCCACGCTCGAACGCATCCTCACCTACGGCCCGCACGCCGCGGAGCACGCGGATGCCGGCGAGCTGCTGCTGGTGATTCCGCGGCCGGGCACGATCTCGCCGTGGGCATCGAAGGCGACCGACATCGCGCACAACTGCGGGCTCGCCGTGATCTCGCGCATCGAGCGTGGCGTGGCCTGGCGGATCGCCACGCGCGGATCGAAGCCGCTTGCCGACAAGGACCGCGCCGCGCTGCTGCCGCTGATCCACGACCGGATGACCGAAGCGGTGTTCGCTTCGCTCGAGGACGGCGCGCGGCTCTTCACGCACTTCGAGCCGCGCCCCTTGCAGACGATCGGCCGCAGCCGCACCGCGATGCAGAAAGCGAATGCGGCGCTAGGACTCGCCTTGTCGGCAGATGAGATCGACTATCTCGCCGAGCATTTCAAGCGCGCGAAGCGCGATCCGACCGACGTCGAGCTGATGATGTTCGCGCAGGCGAATTCCGAGCACTGCCGGCACAAGATCTTCAACGCCGACTGGATCATCGACGGCGTGCGCCAGCCGCAATCGCTCTTCGCCATGATCCGCCACACGCACGCGGCGAATCCGCAGGGAACGGTGGTTGCCTACGCCGACAACGCGGCGGTGATGGAAGGCGCGATCGCCAAGCGCTTCTTCGCAGACGGCGGCGGTCATTACGTCGCGCGCGCCGAGCCGACCTGCACACTGATGAAGGTCGAGACGCACAATCATCCGACGGCGATCGCGCCTTTTCCGGGCGCGGCGACCGGCTCCGGCGGCGAGATCCGCGACGAAGGCGCGACCGGCATCGGCGCGAAGCCGAAGGCAGGGCTTACCGGATTCACGGTCTCGCATCTGCACATCCCCGGCCTCGCGCAGCCGTGGGAGCGCGACGCAGGAAAGCCCGAACGCATCGCCTCCGCGCTGCAGATCATGCTCGACGGTCCGATCGGCGGTGCGTCGTTCAACAACGAGTTCGGCCGCCCCAGTCTCCTCGGCTATTTCCGCACCTTCGAGCTGGAAGTCGCCGGCGAATGGCGCGGCTATCACAAGCCGATCATGATCGCCGGCGGCGTGGGCAACGTGGCGATGCGCGACGCGCGGAAGCGCGAGCTGCCGGCGGGCGCGCTCATCGTTCAGCTCGGCGGGCCGGGCATGCTGATCGGGATGGGCGGCGGCGCGGCGTCTTCGCTCATCGCCGGCGCCAACACCGCCGATCTCGACTTCGATTCGGTGCAGCGGGGCAACGCGGAGATCCAGCGGCGCGCCCAGGAAGTCATCGATCGCTGCTGGCAGCTTGGCGAGGCGAATCCGATCCTCTCCATTCACGACGTCGGCGCCGGCGGCCTGTCGAACGCGTTGCCGGAGCTGGTTCACAACGCCGGCCGGGGCGCGAAGCTCGACCTGCGCGCGATTCCTTCCGAAGAGCCTGGGATGTCGCCGCGCGAGATCTGGTGCAACGAGGCGCAGGAGCGCTATGCGCTCGCCATTCGCCGCGAGGCGCTGGAAAGCTTCGCGGCCATCTGCGCGCGCGAGCGTTGTCCGTATGCGGTGCTGGGCGAGGCCACGTCCGACCGACGTTTGATCGTGCGCGATCCGCTGTTCGAGAGCGTCCCGGTCGACATGGACCTTGCGGTTCTTCTCGGCAAGCCGCCGAAGATGACGCGCGAGGCCGCGCATCGCGAGCCGGCGATCGATTTCGTCGTCACCGAAGGTATTGGTCTGGCGGAGGCCGCACGCCGCGTGCTGCAATTTCCGGCGGTCGCGGACAAGACCTTCCTCGTCACCATCGGCGATCGCACGGTGGGCGGAATGTGCTCGCGCGACCCGATGATCGGGCCGTGGCAGGTGCCGGTGTCGGACGTCGCGGTGACGCTCATGGATTACGACGGTTATGCGGGCGAGGCGATGGCGATGGGCGAGCGCACGCCGCTTGCGCTGATCGACGCGCCTGCCTCGGGGCGCATGGCGGTCGGCGAAGCGATCACCAATCTCGCCGCAGCGGGCATTCGCGACCTCGGTCTCGTCAAGCTCTCGGCCAACTGGATGGCGCCGGCCGGTCACCCCGGCGAGGACGCTGCGCTCTACGACACGGTGCGCGCGGTCGCGCTGCAATTGTGCCCCGCGCTCGGCGTGAGCATTCCGGTCGGCAAGGATTCGATGTCGATGCAGAC
>DATJWL010000063.1:0-16774 GCA_035501215.1 Casimicrobiaceae bacterium | reverse complement strand
GAGCCGGGCGCTCGCCCTCCTCGCGGAGCGCACGATGCGCCTGCAGGTCACGATCCAGGAGGGACACATCTTCGTCGCGGATGGCGCGACATCGGTGCCCGTGGACCTGCGCGTCCTGAAGCCGTTCGGGCCTGGTTGAGTCCGGGCGAAGCTGCTTTCCGCGGGCCGGTTGCAGGCGACCCCAAGCCGTCAAATGCAGAGATATCTTCGCGGGCTGCTTACGAGGTTTGCCTGCGTCGTGCTGTAGGGGCGGCGCGAGCCCGGTGCCTGGTTCGCCGCGTGCGAACCAGCAGCACGGGCACAGTGGCTTCCCTAATGACGCCTTCCGCGTCGCTGCCCATGACCAAGCGTGACATGCCGCGCCGTCCATGGGTACCGAGCACGATGAGATCCGCGTGGCACTTTCTTGCCTGCTCCAAAATCACTTCCGCAACGGGACATGCAAGCGATTCAGCCAGGATCGACCGGGTCGTTACACCACGCCGTTCGGCTTTGGCCACGGCCGCGGACAAGGTCTTCTTGCCTGTCTCACGCAATGCTTCCCACAACCCCTCGACGTAGACCGGAGCGTCGACACTCTGCACAAGCACATATTCCTCGACCACATGAAGTATGCACAGCGTCGCGTGCTGTTCCGACGCAAGCAGAATTGCCTGATCGAGACCGAAGTTCGATACCACGCTTCCGTCGACGGCGACCAGAATTGTCTTAAACATAACTCGACCCTCCTCAAGCAAACGGCTCGCACGCCGCGTATTGTCGACCGCGCGCGATCAGTGTGTTCTTTCCACGGACGCAGATCGCAGCCAAGAGCGGCCCACCAGCGCTTGAACCGTCAGCGCAATCGCGGCATTTGCCAACAATGCCCAACGGATCCCGCAAAGGCTCACGGCGGCACCGGTCAGCAGGCTCCCGATCGCGAGACCACCCCGCATGGCCAGCATGTAGAGGCTCACTGTCCGCCCGCGAAGCTGCGGAGGAGCCCTCGCCTGCAGGAACGAATTGGCCGAAGTGTTGCTCACATTCATCGACATGCCGGCGAACACCAGCAGGACCGGCAATCCCCAGAACCATGGATTGAGCGCAACGAGCGCCACCACAACGCTGTAGCCCATAGCGAGCAGCGTGCTCACCCTCCGCAGATCGCGTCCCGGCACAGCGATGAGCATGGCCGCCGCGCCAAGCAGCCCGCCAACCCCGAACGCGGCGATTGCGATGCTGAAATGACTCGCGTCGCCATGAAGAATATCCTTCACGATCACGGGGCAGAACGTGATGAGAGGGCCGCAGAGCGTGCTCGTCGCAAGCACCGTGAGCACGGCCCCGCGCAAGCCCCGCTCGCCCACGATCTCATGCATACCGGCGAATGTCTTTGCGCCATCCGGTTCGTCACCTGCGATCGGCGCCGCCCCGTCGCGCGGCAGGATCCATAGCGCGACAGCGATAAATGGCACGTAGGAGACGGCACTGAGGGCGAAGCAGCCGACCGCGCCTACACTGGCGATCAGGGTGCCGGCCAGAGCCGGCCCCAGGATTCGGGAGAGGTTGAACTGGGTCGAGTTGAGGGCGAGGCCCGATGCGATCTGGTCGTGCTCGACGATGCTGGGCACGATCGACTGGAACGATGGCATGGACAGCGCGTCCGTGATGCCGACCACCAGGGAGAGCGCGATCACCAGCCAGGGCTGTACCGTGCCCGTCAGCAGGAGCACCACCAGCAGCGTCGGACACAGCATCTGTATCGACTGGAAGGTGCCGATGATGCGCCGCCGGTCGGCGCGGTCGGCCAGCACACCGCCCACGAGGATCAGCAGCCAGACCGGTGCGCCCAATGCGAATGCATCGAGCCCGATCAGGAACGACGACGCGCCCAGACTGAGCAGCAGCCAGGGCTGGGCCACCTGCTGGGCCCAGGTTCCGATGTTGGAAAGCAGGCTTGCGAACCAGAAGGTTCCAAAGCGCCGCGTGCCTAGGAGGCGCAGCGATTCGCCGGGTGTGCTCTTCCGGATCGGCATTGGTTCAAACCGTCGAGCCGCGGCCTCGGGGCCTCGCTACTGATAGCGCAACGCCTCGATCGGCTTGAGCCGGGCGGCCTTGTTCGCGGGATAGAAGCCGAAGAACACGCCGACCGCGGCAGCGACGCCGAAGGCAAGCATCACCGCGGCACCGGTGATCACGACCGCAACACTTGCGAGCAGGTTGGCGGCGACCGCCGCGGCCACGCCGAGCACCACCCCGACGATGCAGCCGACCAGCGAGATGACGATCGCCTCGAGCAGGAATTGCGTCAGGATATCGCGCTGGCGTGCACCGATCGCGATGCGGATGCCGATTTCGCGCGTGCGCTCGGTCACGGACACGAGCATGATGTTCATGATGCCGATGCCTCCCACCAGCAGCGACACCGAGGCGATCGCGCCCAGCATGATCGACATCACGCGCGCGGTCTGGGCAGCGGCGTTGGCGAGCGCAGTCAGGTTGCGGATGTCAAAATCGTTATCGGCGCGCTCCGGCAGGTGGTGGCGCTGACGCAGGAGCTCGGCCATCTCGCGCTCGGCCGCGGGCATCGCCGACGCCGTGGTGGCCTGCGCCATGATGAAGCGCACGCTGCCGGGAAACTGGCCGCCGAATACCTTGCGCTGCGCGGTGGTCACCGGGATCAGCGCGGTGTCGTCCTGGTCGCGCCCGTCGAGGCTCTGCCCCTTGGCCGCAAGCATGCCCACTATGACGAACGGGCTCCCCTTGATGCGTATCGTCTTGCCCACGGGATCGTCGTCGCCAAACAGGTTCCTGCCCACCGTCTGTCCTAGCAGTACGACGCGCGCCTGCGAGCGCACGTCGGCGTCGCTGAACGCGGAACCGGACGCGACGCCCCAGTCGCGCACGTCGAGATACGCCGGCGTGGTCCCGGTGACCATCGTACTCCAGTTGGAGTTGCTCGATACGAGTTGCGCCGTGCCCGGTGCAACCGGCGCGACCGCGGCGATCGAAGGCAGTTCGGCGATCGCCTCGGCATCCCCCGTCGTCAGCGTCGGCGTTGCGCCGGAGCCGAGCCGGACGCCGCCAGCGGTAGCCGAACCCGAGAGCACGATGAACAGGTTGCTGCCCATCGATGCGATGGACTGATCGACCATGAACTGCGCGCCGCGACCGATGGCGAGCATCATGATGACGGCGGCGACGCCGATCATCATTCCCAGCATGGTGAGGAACGTGCGCAGGCGGTTGGCCCCCATGGCATGCCATGCTTCGGCCAGCATCTGCCCGATCACGCCTCGATCCCTGCGATGGCCGCACGGCTGGCCGCCCCGTCGTGCGTGATCTGCCCGTCGACAAACCGGATCAAGCGCTTGGCATACGCCGCGATGTCGAACTCATGCGTGACGAGGACGACGGTGATGCCGTCGGCATTGAGCCGCGTGAACAATTCCATGATCTCGTGGCTCGTTTTCATGTCGAGGTTGCCGGTCGGCTCGTCGGCGAGGATGAGCTCCGGCTCGTTGATCATGGCCCGAGCGATCGCCACCCGCTGCTGCTGCCCGCCCGAGATCTGGCTCGGCGTGTAATAACTGTACGACGCGAGTCCCACCTTGGCGAGGAGCGCGAGCGCCTTCCGCGCGCGTTCCTCCCGGCCGATGCCGGCGTAGACGAGCGGCAGCGCCACGTTCTCGGAGATCGTCGCCCGCGGCAACAGGTTAAAGCCCTGGAACACGAAGCCGATGGTAGTGTTGCGCAGGTGCGCGAGCTGGTCGGCATCGAGCGCGCCGACATCGCGGCCGTCGAGAAGGTATCGGCCCGAGGTAGGCAGGTCGAGGCAGCCGAGGATGTTCATGAACGTCGACTTGCCCGACCCCGACGGGCCCATGATCGCGGCGAACTCCGCCCTGCGCACTTCCAGGTTCACGTCCTTCAGCACGGGAACCGGCCCTGCCCCGGTCTCGTACTGCTTGCAAAGATGCTCGATCCGGATGAGCGCGTCGTGGGCCATCAGTACATCCGCATGCGCAGTGTGCTCGCGCCCGTTTCGCCTGGCGCCTCGACGGTACCGACGATCAGCTCCTGCCCATCCTTCACCTCGTCGCTCACGATCTCGGTGAAGCGGCCGTCGGTGATGCCGACCCCTACGCGGATCGCCCGCGGGCGCCCCTGGTCCAGCACGTAGACCGTGCCGCTGGCCGATCGCGCCTTCTCCGTCGCACCGGTTCGCGATGGGGCCGCGTCGGTCGTTGCCGCGGCCGGCCGAAAGCGCAGCGCGGCGTTGGGCGCCAGCAGCACCTGGCTGCGCCGGGCGACGATGACGCTGACGTAGGCGGTCATGCCTGGCATCAGGATCTCGCCGGGATTGTCGACCGCCACGACCACGTCGTAGGTCACCACGTTCTGCTGCGTGGTCGCGTTAAGCCGGATCTGCCTGACGCTCGCAGTGAAGGCGCGGGTAGGAAACGCGTCGACCGTGAACTGGACGGGCTGGCCCACCTTGATGGCGCCTACGTCGGCTTCCGCGAAGCTTGAATCGATCTGCATCTTGCGCAGGTCCTGCGCGATCTGGAACAGGGTCGGCGTCTGGAAGCTCGCCGCCACGGTCTGGCCGAGATCGACGGCGCGGTTGACGACGACGCCGGAGACCGGCGAGCGGATGACGGAATAGTCGAGGTTGGTCTGGTCCTTGGCGAGCAGCGCGGCCGCCTGCGCGACCTGGGCCTCGCTCGACTTGCGCGCCTGCACGGCCGTTTCGTAGTCCTGCCTGGCGATGGAGTCCTGCGCCATCAGCGTCTGGGCGCGCATCTCGTTGGCGCGCGCAAGCTCCACCGCGGCACGCGCGCTGGCGAGGGTGGCCTCGTCCTGCCGCACCTGCGCCTGCAGCAAAGCTGGATCGAGCTCGAGCAGAACCTGGCCTGCTTTCACGCGATCGTTGAAATCGGCGGAAAGCTTCTTGACGGTGCCCGAAACCTGGGTTCCGACGTTTACCAGCACGACCGGATTGAGGGTCCCGTTGGCGGAGACGGCCTGCGTGACATCGCCTATCTTCGCCGGGGCTGTGCGGTACTTTGCGCGCGCGGCATCGCGCCCCTGCATCCATGCGATCCCACCCACGATGGCGACCGCCACGGCCAACGCGGCGAGAAGATAGCGATTGAAGAGAACAGCCTTGACGTTCGTGGCGAACTCCTCCTAGGTCATGTCCGGCCTGACGGGGCACCGGACAGCGTCCACAGTGATTCCACCTGTCTTAGGCGGTGCATGCCATTCATGATTCCCCGTTCGCGGAGGCGAAGCCTGATCTCGGTCAAACATGAGGGTCCGATCGCGCCGTGCCGCGCTCCGGTGACCATCTCAGCAGGTTGACCAAGGTCAAGTGCTCACCGCAGCCGCTGCAATAGGATCGACCGATGAGTACCCAGGACGAGCGTGGTTCGGAAAGACGTGTCCTGACAAGCGATTCCCCTGGAGAAAACGATGAGTCCACGCCACCGCCATCAGGCCCGGTGCCACCTCGTTGCGTTGGCGCTTCTTGTGTCGCTTCCCGTGTGCGGACAGGATTCCGCACCCACTTCGTATCAGCTTGCTCGCGAGCGAGGATGCACGGTCTGCCATGAAGTTGAATCGCCGCCGCGAGGCGCGGAAGGACTCTTGCCGCCTGCGCCCTCGTTCGAGGATGTGGCGCGGCGGTACCGTTCCGACCCGGAAGCGGCGAGCCGCCTGTCGTCTATCGTGCGGCAGGGCACCGGCCCGCTGCGGCGTGACCGGCATTGGGAGGGCAAAGCGGGTTTCACCGCGATGCTCGCGAACGACGTCGAAGTCACGGACGCGGAAGCGCGGCGTATCGTCGACTGGATATTGACGCTTGCGCCTGCGCAGCGCCCGGGAAGCAAGCGTCCGTAGAAACCCGAAAACTGTCCGAGAAGCGCGGTACAGGACGGTGGCATGAAGCTGGATCGACCAGCGATAACACACGAACTACACCACGCAAAAGGGCTTGCCCCACGACTGGCGGACAAGCCCTTGCAATGTTGGTAGGCCGTGTAGGATTTGAACCTACGACCAACGGATTAAGAGTCCGCTGCTCTACCAGCTGAGCTAACGGCCCGCGGCGCCTTGCGACGACCGGGCCGGATTATACCCGACCCAACGGCCCCACGAGCGGCGGCGGTCACCCGCCCCTCGAAAGCCCTTACTTCTTGAGCGTCAGCTTGACACCCGATGCGGCGAGCGTCAGTCGCACGCCCTGCTGCGTGCCGCGCAGGCGCAGCACGACGCCGGCCGGGTTCTTCATGATGATGTCGTTCTGGCCCTTGTCGAGCGCGAAGCCCGCTTCGCCCGTGGCATACGTGCCGCTGAAGTCGGCCACGTTCTTGAGGTTGAAGACTTCGCCGCTGGCCGAGACGTTCGACACGCCGAGGTCGGCAATGCCCAAGCCTTCCACCGAGAACGGATACGTCTTGCCGGCGACCGTCAGCGTGCCGTCGCCCCAAGTGACGCCGATGCCTACGCCGACCGCCTTGCTCGACATCGTGACGGTGCCCGAGGGCGGCGGATCCGCAGCGATCGCCACCGTGAATGCGACAAGCAATCCGAGCGCCAACAGCCATTGCGAGGTCAACTTCTTCATTGGGAATTCCTTCGAACGAGTTGGGAAGGGTGTGGCCTGTGGCCACGCAACCGTAAGCATACAACGGCTCGCTGCCTCACGATCGCTTGTCGCTCGCTTTCGCCACACGCCCGAGGCCGGTAGGACACCGGAGGACGCGCACTGTCGGCGTTGCCCGACAAAACGCAACGGCGCGAATGCACCACGATCGCTCGCACGCCTGCGACGAGCAGGCTTTGCGCGCTAGAAGACGCAGCTCGAGGGTGTGGGCCCGACGCGCGTCAGCGGGATGTTGCCTGCCTGACCTGCGTTCGATCCCGAGGTGAACGTGAACGTCAGCGTCGCCGCCTCGCAGCTCGTGAACGTGAGCTTGCCGGTGCCGACCTGCGCGGTCATCGGCGCCGGCGGCGATTTGTCGAAGAGGCCGCCCGTCGTCTCGTACAGCGCGATCGTGATCGCGCGTGCGCCCGGCGCGTAGTTCGCCTGTCCCGTGAACCAGCGCTGGCCGGCCGCGCCTTGCCCCTGTGCGCTCACCGCGTACGTGTACCACGCGAAGAACAGCACCTTGGCGACGGGGTTGAGCTCCGCCACCACGCCTTGCCCCGACGTCGTCTTGTCGTACCAGTTGCCCGAGAGTCCGAAGTCCCCGTTCGCGGCCATGCTCCCGCCCTGCGCGCAGCTCACGTTCGGCGTGAGCCGCGTGAAGGGCACCGTGCCCATCCGGCCCGTGCCGTCGTTGAACGTGTAAGTCAAAAGCCCGTCGGTGCAGTCCGTGAACCCGATGCTCACGTAGCCGACCTGCGTGCTCGTGGTGACCGGCAGCGCGTTGAAGTTGCCGCCGACGTTCTGATACAGCGGAAGCACCGCCGACGAATTGCCCGCCTGCACGTCGCCGCCGAAGGTGTACCAGCGGTTGTGATCGGCGGCCCCATTTGCAACGTCGAACGTGAACCAGCTGCCTTGCAGGTACCCGGTGCCTTGCGCGACCAGGTCGGGGAAGACCTCGACCTCCACGCCCTGGCCGTTGGTCGCCTGCTGGAACCACGAGCCGGTGAGCCCCTGCTGATCGAGCGTAGGCGCGCTCGTCCCGATGTTGATCGAGAACGTGCGGCGGTTGAAGCTGCGCATATCCGTGTTGCAGCCCTTGCCGTAGAACGCGTATCCGGCCTGCGAGATGTGACCCGCCGCTGCGCCCGGCGAGACGAGCGACGGGAACCACCCGTCGAATTGCTGGCCGTCGGTGTTCCCCGCGACGGGGCACGGAACGATGAGCGTGGACTGCGAGCCCGCGATCAACTGCGGCACGCTCCAGTCCTGCAGGTCGAGGCTCGTCGCCGTCGAGAAGTACCACGAGGCTTGTTGAGCCGCCTGATTGCGGCACACGAAGATCACGAGGTAGATGCCGAGCGGGTCGAAGCGATGCAGCGCGCCCATGTCCTGGGTGCCGTTGCAGCCACCCGCGGGCAGGATGGCCGAGTCCGCGCCGCCGATGCCCGGCGTGCTGAACGATCCGTTGTTCCACTTCATGAACGCGACCTGGCCGTTGCCGCCGAGAAGCGCGCGCGCGATGCGAAGCTTCCCGTCCCACACCGCCGGCGGCGCCGGCTGCGACACGTAGACGACGTAGAGGTAATTGCCGTCGACGAAGCCGCTCGGAATCGCGTTGCCGACCGCCGTCTGATTCGGCGTGGAAGACTGCGCATCCGCCGACTGGAGGACGGGATAGCGGCTCGCGGTGCCCAACGCGCCGGTGACCGGCGAAGGCCACGTCTTGCCGTTGTCCGACGAGCGCATGAATCCGACCGTCGCGTAGTACGGATACTGCGAAATGCCGCCGGGGCAATGGTTCTCCGCCTCGTAGACCATGATGAGGTTGCCGGCGGGCAGCGTCGGATCCTGCACCACGGATCCAGCCGCGGCATAGTTCTCGTCGAACGCCGAATTGTCCGTCGTCGAACAGGATCGCAACGGCTGCAGCGAGCTCATGACTTGCGCCGGATAGCCGGCCGCGGCCGTGAACGTCATGAGGTCGCTCGACTGCAGGGCGACCGTGCCGGAGTTGCCGCCGGTCAGCCGGCTCGCGCCGAAGAGAAGGTACGCGCTCGATCCCGCGGCGGGCGGGATGATCGTCGTGTGTTCGTCCGGCAAGCTCGGCACGTCGGACGGGTACGTGAGCGTCTCGTCGGGGCCGACCGACATCGTGAGGGTCGGCGTCGCGGCGGTGGCCGGCGCGTGGAAGGCGAGGAGCGCGATCCAGGCACCGGCGGCTGCGATCGACCTTGCGACTGGATGCATGCGCGAGCTCGCGGGCCGCGGGTTACGAATTGGCCGCAAGCGTAGCACGCGCCTCCGACGCGCCGGGCAGCGAAACGTCTTCCCCGCCGCTCACCGCGCTCCCAGGCAGCGGACCGTAGAGCACCTGCATCTCCACCAGCCCGGCGTCGCGCGCGCGCTGGAGGTCCCGCTCCGCCGCCGCGAGGGATTCCGCATCCTCGCGAAGGAAGCGACGGATGCCGTAGGCGCGGTTGCGACCGCCGACCTTGGCCATGTAGAGCGCCATGTCGACGAGTCCGAGCGCGCGGTCCCACGACAGGGGCAAGGTGCCGGGGGGCAGCGGCAGCGTGATGTATCCGATCGAGGCCGTGGTGCGGATCTCCTTGTCGTGGACCTTGATCGGCTCGGCGGAAAGCGCGGACAGTATGCGCGCCGCGATGTCGTCGACGCGATCGGCCTTGGTGGTGGCGAACACCAGGAATTCCTCGCCGCCCCAGCGAACAACCATGTCGGTCTCGCGCAGCGTGTCCTTGAGGCGATCGGCCACCGCGACGAGCACGGCGTCGCCCAGCGCGTGGCCAAAACGGTCGTTGGTTTCCTTGAAGTGATCGATGTCGATGAGCAGCAAGGCGCGCGTCGTGTTGTCTTCCTCGCGGCGCCGCTGTCCGGGCTGCGCGTTCTCCGCCGAGATGAAGTTCTGGAAGTAGCGGCGATTGTAGAGCGACGTGAGGGGGTCGTGGCTGCTTTGCTCGCTCAGTTCCGCGTTCTTGCTCGCCAGCAGCGCATTCGTCGCCCGAAGCTTGCGGTAGAGCCACGCCACCACGACGAACAGCACGGCGAAGAGCCCGGCCAGCAGCCACCACAGGCGCTGCAGCGTCACGCGGTTGGCGATCTCCTCGGTCTTGAGGCGGTTCTCGCGGTTGAGCAGATCGATCTCGCGGCGGCGCTTTTCCGACTCGTATTTCTCCTGGACCTCGAGCAGCGCTCGCTGCCGGATCTGGATGGCGATCTCGTCGTGCAGGGTTCGCTCGCGGTGGTAGAGCGCGAGCGCGCCCTTGTAGTCGCCGACCTGCTCGAGATTCCGCCCGTACTCGCCGAGCAGGTCGGCGATGTCGGCGAGGGCCCCGCCGCGCTCGTACCCGGCGAGCGCCTCCTCGGTGAGCCGCTTGCCTTCGGCGATGCGCCCGAGCCCGAGCAGGGAGAAGCCCATGTTCGCCTTGCTCGTGGCCGCGAGCCCCGTGTCGCCGACGGACTGGGCCAGGAAGAGCGAATGGCGCGCGAGGTCGAAAGCTTCGGTGAACTGCTTGCGTCGCAGCCGGATGTCGGAGAGGTTGACGAGCACGCGTCCCTCCACGACCTGCGAGCGCGACGCGCGGGCGATGGCGAGCGCCTCCTCCATCGCAGCGAGCTCCCGTCCGGGCCGCTCGAGCAATTCCATCACCGCCGATTCCGCGATCTTGGCGTTCGCCATCGCGAAGGCGCACTTCGCCACGTCGGCGTCCTGGTAGGCGGCAAGGCTCGCGGCAAGCGCCGCGGGGCCGTTCTTCAACGCGAGCTGGAGAACGGAGATCTGGTACAGCGCGCTCGAGCGGCGCAACGCGCTGTCCTGGGCCTCGGCGAGCGAAAGCGCCTCCTGCAGGCTGGACAGCGCTTCTTCGGAGGCACCGCGCGTGCGCGCGAGCATGCCCGATGCCAACGCTCCCCAGTAGCTAAGATAATCGTCGCCCGCCGCCGCCGCGAGATCGTGGGCTTCGCGCGCCAGCCTCGCGGCGTTGGTGGCGTCTCCCGCAGACGACTGGATGGCGCTGCGGATGAGAAGCGCGGCGGCCAGATAGGCTTGATCGTGGGTCTTGTCGGCGTCCCCGGCCAGGCGATCGGCCAGATCGGCGGCTCCCGGGATGTCCCCGTTGAGCACGCGCGCCTCGCCGCTCAGCCCGTACACGAACCGCCGCACAGGGGCAGGCGCGTCGTCGGCGCGCGGAAGCAGCGCGGTGAGCTCCGTCAGCGTGCGCTGCGGAAAGGCATGCAGCTGCGTCTCGAGCCGTTGCGCGCGCGCCTGCAGATCGTCGTCTGCGCGAGCACCGAACGCCGCGAGCAGGACGACGAGCGCGACGATTTGCGGCAGCCGCGTACCACGGGCGGCACCCGGCCCGCGCCTGAAAGGGAGAAAACCTGTACGACGCACGTTTTGTTGCCATGTGCGCGACGCACGGCTCGCGCGATGGGGTTGTCAACGCAATTGCCATGCCTCGGGATGCGCTCTTTAGGCGACTGTTTTACTAGGGTTTACGAGTGCCGGCCACGGCTTCGCTTCGGCCCTTCGGTCCGCCCGCGACGACCGCTTGAACCTATGATGGAGCCCGAAGAACCACGAGGGGAGGTGATCCATGCTGGCTCGACTTGCGATTCGCGCGTCTCTCCTGGCGGTGCTGATCGTGGGCATCGCCGGATGCATCGAGTCGAAGTACCCGGTCTCTCCGGCCGAAGGCGCAGCGCCGGACCCGGCGCTTTACGGCCTATGGCGCTCCAACGACAAAGGCGAGGTCGTTTACGTGCATGTCGGGCCGAAATTCCCGCCGGGCGCCACGCCCGGCACGCCGGCGCGGACCATGGTGATCGTCATCGATCACAACATGAGCGGGATCAGCGACGACGCCTACCTCGGCCACCCGTCGCGCATCGGCGCGCAGCGCTACCTGAACCTAGAGCAAATCAGGGACGGCAAGCCCGCCGGCTTCGTCTTCGTGAAGTACGCGCTTTCCGAAAACAACAACGCGCTCAATTTCTGGACCATGAGCGAGGAAGCCGTCAAGCGTGCGATAGGCGCCGGACAGATCGAGGGCACGATCAGCGGCACCGCGCCCGTGGCGGACCTCGTGATCACGTCCAATTCGGACGCGATCGAGAAGTTCCTGCGCGAGCACGGCGCGGACGTGTTCGTCGATCGGAAGACGCTGAGGCGTGTGAAGGAGCGATGAAGCCGTCGCGCGCGCAGGAGCGCGCGACGGCGCGAATGAGCGCCGGAAAAAGCTAGCGGCGACGCGCCGGCATGGGCATGCCCGGACCCTTCTCGATGTGGCGGAAAGTGATACGACCCTTGCTGAGGTCGTACGGCGACACTTCCAGCGACACCTTGTCGCCCTGAATGATGCGGATGTGATGCTTGCGCATCTTGCCCGCGCTGTACGCGGTGAGCTCGTGCCCGTTGTCGAGCGTGACTCGGTAACGGGCATCGGGCAGCACCTCCGCCACCACACCATTCATTTCGAGCACTTCTTCCTTGGCCATGTTCGCCTGTCGTATGGAATGATTCGAAAACGAAACGCCCGGCAGTTGCCGGGCGCATCGCGAAATTCGACGGGACGTGACGCCCGTCACGGGTGAATCAGGTAGCCGAGCGGATGTTCGAAGCCTGCGGACCCTTGGGGCCGGCGCCGACGTCGAAGCTGACGCGCTGACCTTCCTTGAGCGTCTTGAATCCCGACTCCTGGATCGCCGAGAAGTGCGCGAAAAGATCCTTGCCGCCGTCTTCCGGCGTAATGAAACCGAAGCCCTTTGCTTCGTTGAACCACTTCACTGTGCCAATTGCCATGTCTTGATTATCCGATGTAGAGAATGAAAGGGCGTGACGCCCCGATACCACGAAAGTCAAGACGGTGAAGGTATTAGTGAAGGAACCGCAGAACGCGGAGCCGATACCGCAACGGGCACGGGGCTTGAAGATCGCGGACGAAGCGTGCGCGCTCCCGCTTCGAATAGCAAGCGCTTTCTTTTCGACGGCTGGATGGAACCTTTGCGCCGCCGGGCGTTCGTCAGGTCGCCTTTCGTCCCGGGGCGCGGGGCGGGAAGTAGCCGGCGAACCTGCATTGCAGCGCCTCTATGCGATTCCCCCTCTCGAAACGCGTGAGCTTGCAGGTCATGACCGCTCCTGCCTTCACGAGCGCCTCGAGGCTCACATGGACGTCGGCCAACGGCAAGCCCGTCTCGTGAGCGATCTCGTGATCGAGTCGTTGCCCGTGCTTGCGCAGGCATTCCAGTACGATGTCCATCATCCTCCCTTCGCCGTGCTGTCCGTCGAGTACAGCGCCAGCACGCGACGGGCGGCACAGTCGTACGTGCTGTGAACGGGGAGGCCGAGCTCGTTGCAGGTCACGCCGGGCAGCGGATTGCCGCACCCAAGCAGCCCCAGTGCGAGCTGGACGGAGAGCAAGCGGTCGGACGATTCCAGCGAATTCAGGAATCTGTCACGTACGAATGGTGCCGCGTAGGTCGCGCTCATGCCGACGCATTCGCGCCAGGAGCAGGCGACAGCCGGGACTGGGGCATCGGCATCATTTTCGAGGATCCGGGGATCACGCAGGCCGCGAATGCACCGCGGCGTCGACGAAGTATGCGCCCGAATCGACGCACAAGCGACCCTTTTGTTTCACGCTCGCATTTTCACTGCCCGCCGCGCGATCCAAACGGCGCCGGCCCCATGACATCATCCCCATCCTTGCTTGGCGACCTTCGCGGCGTACGCCGCGATGAAGCCCGCCCAGGCATTCCCTTTCGCGAAATCGAGCCTCGCGTAGAGCGGGCAGACTTTGCGCTTGGGGAAATAGATCGAGATGCCATGCGACCGCGCGACCGCGCTACCCTTCGCGGCGCTTTGCAGGACCATCTTGGCGACCGCTTCCTTGACCTTGGCGCAGCATGCGTTGACCTTGGCATCGCCCAGAAGCCGCTGCAGGCCGTCGCAGAGGTCGACCAGATCGACATAGTCGTCGTAGGGGGCGGAGTACTCCTGCACCTTGGCGCGAACCGCACTCAGCAGCGTCGCCTTGGACGCGTTGTCGACGATCGTCCGCAGCGCTCGTCCCAGCTCGTCGACCGCCGCCGCCACCTCGCGGCTCTTATCGAGCTCCGCCGCGGCCAAGGTCACGCCATCGCCGGCGCCGTAGGAGGCTGCGTATTGCGTGACGACGATGCGCGCGAGCGCGGCCGGCTCGATGCCCGGCTTCGCCGCAAGCGCCTTCAGGATGCGATCGTAGGGCCAGCCGTTGCCCGGCTCTTCCTCTTCGGAGCCGACGGTGTAAGCGGCTCCGCCCATGACCTGGAAATCCACCTCCAGCATCGCCATCAGGCATGCGTCGAAGCCGATGATGTCGAGCGGACGGCCCAGCGTCTTCTTCATCGCGGCGAGCGCGCGCTTGAGCTCCATGTTGTCCAGGAAATCCTTGGCCTGGTCGTCGAACGCGATCGCCCGCGACTTCACCATCGTGTCGACGGTCGATGCGAACAGCGCGCGGTGGGCGTGGCGAACCGCCGATCGCGCCTGGGCCATCGGGACGGGACGCGCCGTGCGCTTTCCTTGCGGCGACTGAACGCGGGCCGGACTTCCAGCGGCGTTCATGACCACGCCCTTGCGCGAGATCGGCGGCGGATCGCCGCTGAAGTAGTCGCCGTGGTCGGCATACAGGTTGGAGTCGTCCCAGCCCGCGCCGTGGTTCCAGATGACGAGCATGTAGCGACGCGCAGGATAGTGCTGCACGCCCCAGTCGAAGAAATCGCACAACACCCGCGGATCGCCGGTATCGGTCTCGCCGAGATCCGCGATCGCGTCCTTGGCGAGGTCCGTACCGCGGCGCAGATAGAAGCGCTTGGTCGTGCCGCGCGACCCGGCGCGATCGAATTGGGCGATCACGTTGACGGCCGCGCTCGAGCCCACCTTCTTCATCTCTCGCAGATCGGTGACACCGGCGCCATCCAGATTGTTGTCGCCGGCGAGGTACGCCATGATCGTCCACTCGGCCTGCGGATTCTTCTTCGTTCCGCGTTTGACCGCCTTCGCCTTTACGTTGGGCATGTCCGCTCCTGTTCGGTCGTTTCCGCCAACCGGCCTCTTCGCGTCGCGCGGCCGTGGCAGTCGTTACTCGGCCCGCCGTTTCGCGGACCGGTTTCCTGCGCGCCGCGGCGCGCCCTTGCGCGGCTTGGTGGAGGCGTGCTCGCCCCACGGCAGCTGTTGCGACAGCACGCTCTTGGGACCGACCAACGCGGGAGTCTGGTCGTACTGCAAGCGATGAAGCTTCGCCGTGGTCTGGTCCGAAAGCTCCGCATAGCTCGGATTCGTTCCGCCTTGCCGGTTGGCGCGCAGCACCTGGGCGAGGCAGAACGTGTACGCGCCGTACGACGCCGCGCCATGCCGGTATTCAAAGGAGAGCTCTGCTTCCCGGCAGGCCTCCAGAAGGATGGGCAGGTACGGCCCGAGATGCCCCAAGGTCGTGCGCGTAGCGTCGTAAACCTTTTGCGGGAGCGTGCGCAGCGCCGCCGCGCGGCCGAGGCGGTGCGACGCTCCGCTTTGTCCGAGGTAGGCCGGCCCCGCCTTCGAGTCGGCGAGGCTCTTGTTGACCGTCGGGAACTTGCGCGCCTGCCACATCTGTTCCGCGACGTTCCAGCGCAGGGATCGATGCCGGATGTCGTCCGGCGGGCTCAGTCCGCGGATGCGCGGGCCTCCGTCGCGGGTCAAGCCGCCGGAATGGCAGCAGTCGAAGATGGCGACGAAGTGCGATGCGTACGGCAATTGCGAATAGAACTCGCAGAATTGCTTGTCGGTGATCGCGTGCGCGGGCGACCAATCGAAATCCCAGGGGACCAGACATTCGTCGACGTGGTCCGGCTCGCCCTTCGGTCCGTACTCGGGCATCTGGGCGCCATGGCCGGAATAGAAGAGCACGCGCTCGTCGCCGTCGCGGGTGTCGTCGAGCAGCCAATGCAAGCGGTCGAGGATTCCTTGCGTGGTTGCCCGGTCGTCGAGCACCACTCGGATCTCGTCGGCATCGAATCCCGACTCCTGCAGCACGGAACTGACGAGGAATACGTCGTTGAGACATCCTTCGAGCTTGTTGCGCGGGTCTGGATAATCGTTGATGCCGATCAGCAGCGCCCGCCGATTGGGCTTGGCCATCACGCGGGCCACCCCGCGATCGACCGCGGCAAACGACTTGCTCGCCGGCGCGCCCGCGAGATTGCGCCACACCGTCGCGACGGCGTTGGCGTGATCGAGATATGCGGGAGCGCTGTGGTTCAGCAGGTCGTTGGGAAGGTCGAATTCCGTCGTCACCTGCTCGAAGTTGTCCGCGCTCAGCGTGATCGGGCACGTGAACACGTGGTCGTCCGGATTGAAGAGGTGGTACCACTCGCGCGCCGCCAGCGCCTTGATGCGGCCGGCAAAGATGTCCCGGACCGCGGGATTGCCGATCTGCGACCCGAGGCTCACGAAGACCTTATCCCCGATCGCCACCGGATTCTGGACGAACGTGTCATAGCCGATCAGCGAGCCGAGGCTGTGTGCCAACACGACGTCGTAGTCGGCCTTCTTCATCTGGTCGAGGACGGCCGCGCGAGTCTTTGCGCGCAGTTGATCCTCGGTCGACCACTGAGCCACCATGCCGGCGGTCCACTTGACCTTCTCCGGGATGTCGCCTATCCCGCGCGAGGGCGCGACGGCGTCTGCGATCGAATGAACGACCGCGCTGGAAAGCAGCCGGCCCAGCGCCAGGCCATAGGTGAGGGCGTTGAGCGGCGCGTGATCGAACAGGTCGTCGTAGTCGAGAAAATCGATGGTCGGCTGCAACTGGGGATCCCAGGTCTGAACCGCCGCCGTGATCGCCTGCTTCCATGCCGCCCGGAAATTCGGGTCGAGCTCCTGATGACCGATGCCGTGAATGCATAGGATCGAGAGCGAAGCTGTCATGGCGCGGCTCCTCGACTAATATCGACGATCTGGCTCCCGACCGCCACGCAGCCCCGCACCTGAAAAGGCCCAGTGGCGTTGTGGATCTCGCACAGGGTCCGGCCTACCACTCCTGGCGGCATCACGCTCGGCGTTCCGTAGACGCCTAGGGCGACCGAAAGTCCCGGTCGGCCCGG
>DATJWL010000062.1:0-27023 GCA_035501215.1 Casimicrobiaceae bacterium | reverse complement strand
GCCGGCAGTAACGTCACCTGGGTTCGGTCCTCGCCTTCAATGAATCGCTTCATGCTGCTGCCCCGAAGAAACCCGTTGCTTCAGTCTAGGAAATTTCTTGGTTTAGGCAACGTCCGCGTTTTGACACAGGCTCGGCCGTTTAGCGACGGTCGGGAACCGACCCTCAGGTGACGCTCGGGCTTCTACAAAGGGGACACTCGAGACGTCATATTGCTCAGGTCATCGTGTGAGGCACGGGTCCGGCGCACAGACGTGTGAGGCCAACGAATGGGTGGTTACTTTCTGGTGGCTGTGACCAACACCGCCGGAGACGGAATGCCACCAGCATTCAGGTATGGGACGGTGGCGGCAACGAGCGCGTGAACGACGACTTGAGTCGATGGCTGGCCTCAGTCTCGCCGGAAGCTAGTCAACATTTGGGATCTTCACGACGCTGCCCTTTGCCTTCGGGTCGTTTGGATCCTTCACCACGGTTACGTACAGATCTTTCCCGCCTTCGCCGAAGGCCACGTTGGTCGTACCTTCTCCGGCCGTGATCTCGAATACGTGCAAGAGTTTGCCCTCGGGGGAGAGCTTCAATACCTTGCCGCCGGTCCACTGGGCGACATAGATGTTGCCCTTGCCGTCGATCTTCATGCTGTCGGGACCGAGCCACCATGACTCGACCTTGTTCTTCACGAGAAGATTGAGCAACGCGAAGTTCGATCTCTTGCCGAGCGATCCGTCATCGTTGATCGAGAACTTCAGGATGCAATTTCCGACGGTCTCACTGACGTAGAGAGTCTTCTGATCTGGGGAGACACCGATGCCGTTGGCATGATTGAGGTCCCCCGCAACCTCGACCCATTTCTGGCTGCCCGGTGCGAGATAGACGATTCTCCCGATCACCAACGTCGGCGGCTCGGTGTTGTTTGTGTATTGGCCGAAGATCGTGGCATAGGCACCGCCGTTGGCGGCCACTACGATGTCGTTGATGCCGCCATCAAACGGCTTGCCGTTGCTGTCGGCATCCCAGCGGCGCAGCTGCTTGCCCTTCATGTCGACCTCAAGGATCGCACCGTGGTCGCTGCAGGCTACCAGAAATGTCTTCTGCTTCGTCAGCGCCAGTCCGTTGTGGCCGCAATCCGGGGTTTCGTTGAGAACGGTGCTCGTCTTGCCGTCCCACTTCGACAGCGTGTTTGAGACCCAGCCGACGTAATAGAGATTGCCGTCCACGTACAACGGACCCTCCGCACCGAGGACTTCGCTCACGACGGTGGTTTCGGCGGCACACGCTAACGTGGCGACCATCAACGCGCTTGCGGCAAAGCAGAAGGCTTTGATCAACCTCATGTGGACTCCCCTTTTGTTCGTTGAGGGCGCATCGTGCCCAGATTCAGGCGGAGGATCAAGCTGATCGTCCGCTTCGGGTTAATGTGAACGTCGGCCTCTGGCCCATTTGCAAATGCTCTTGCGATCCATTCGACAATGCCGTGCCACCGCGCCCACGGGTTCCCCCGCCACCACCGCTTGCACCATCCGCGGTCGACCTGCTGGCGTCATTGGGCATTCTTGTGGGTGTCCACTCGGTCCTCCTGGTAAGAACTGACGGCGTCGCAACCATCAGCTTCTTCCAGTTGGATCGAGGGGACAACGTCCTGAGACTTCACACCTAGCGCAAGAATTTCACGACCGAACGAAGTCCGAGCTGTGGCGGATCGCCAAGTTGGGTGAGAAGCCAAGGCGCACGTGGAATGACGCGGTGGTACGGTGGTTAAAGGAAAAGTCGCACAAGGCCACAGTTAAGGGAGACGTAAACCTCCTGCGTTGGCTCGACCCTTTCCTCAGCGGTCAAGACCTTGCCACCATCACTCGCGCCACGCTCGACGGGATTGCTGAGTTGCCGGAGCATCTGGCGGACATGGTGGCGTTCTCGCTCGGGACAGGCTTGCGGGCGGCGAATGTCACCGGTCTGCAGTGGAACCAAGTCGATTTAGCTCGACAGTTGGCGTGGATGGCGCTCGTGCGCAAGCAGGTTGGGAAGCATTCGACGTACGTGTTCAGCTTTCGCAGGAGGCCTATTAAGCAGGTCAGCAGCAAAGCCTGGTACCGGGCGCTCAAGCGCGCGGGTATTCAGGATTTCCGTTGGCATGACCTTCGGCACTGCTGGGCCTCGTGGCACGTGCAGAACGGCACGCCGCTGTTCGCGTTGCAGGAGTTGGGCGGTTGGCAGAGTCCGGGGATGGTGCGGCGTTACGCGCATCTTGCGGCCGATCACCTCGCGCCCTACGCGGAGCGCCTCTGCGCAGTGCGTGCCGTCGCGGCAGAAGACAACGGCACAAATACGGCACAGGGGGGAAAGCAAGTTAGGAATCACTAACTCGTCGGAACCGCGTTCTGATGGGTGCCGGCAGAGAGAGTCGAACTCCCGACCTTCGGTTTACAAAACCGCTGCTCTACCAACTGAGCTATGCCGGCTCCGGCGCTCGATGCGACGATCCGGCTATTTTATAACCTGGAGGTGCTTGGACCGCCGGCGTGACTTATCGGCCGGGGTTGTCGTGCCCTTGGGAGCCGAAGCGTCGGCGGGCGTAGTGGCGGCGTCCAGCGATGCGACCGGATCGGCGGCCACGGCGAACGCGAAGCCGTAGCCGGTTTCCTTGGCGAAGATGCCGGACACGGCGCTCGTGGGAACGGAAACCTCCTGCGACACGCCGTTAAAGCGCGCGCTGAATTGCACGCGATCGTTGTCGATGGTGAGCCGGCGCGTCGCGCCTGCGCTAACATTGAGCACGATCTCGCCGTTCTTCACGTATGAAGCAGGCACGCGCGTCTGCTTGTCGACCTTGACCGCGAGATAAGGGGTCAGGTTGTTGTCCGCGCACCATTCGCAGATGGCGCGGATGAGATACGGCTTGGCGGACTGCTCGGACATGGAGGGAAGGATACTACAAGGCAGCACGGCGGGCTAAATGCGACACTGGATCCCCGCCTTCGCGGGATGACGCATCCGCGTTCCAGTTGCAGGCACCTGCGTGCCTGCTCCTGGGCGGATGCGTCACTTCCGCATCCCCCGCTCTGCCGAAGTGAGCGCCTCGATGAACGCCGGGCGCGAGAAAAGCCGTTCGGCGTACTTCATGAGCGGCGCGGCCGGCTTGGGCAACGTGATGCCGTAATAATCGAGCCGCCACAAGAGCGGCGTGATCGCGACGTCGAGCATCGAGAAGTCCTCGCCCAGCATGTACTTGTGCTTGGCGAACACCGGCGCCATCTGCATCAGGCTGTCGCGGACCAGCCCACGCGCCTTGTCGAGCTGCTTCTGGTTGTTGCCCTCGAGCGTATCGATGTGCGAGAAGAGCTCCTTCTCGAAGCGATGCAGGAACAGCCGCGCGCGCGCCCGCATCAGCGGGTCGGCGGGCATCAGCTGCGGGTGCGGGAAGCGCTCGTCGATATATTCGTTGATGATGTTCGATTCGTGTAGGATGAGATCGCGCTCGACCAGCACCGGCACCTGGTTGTACGGATTCATCACCGCCAGGTCCTCGGGCTTGTGGTCCAGATCGACGTCGATGATCTGGAAGTCCATGCCCTTCTCGTGCAGCACGATGCGGCAGCGCTGGCTGAAAGGGTCGGTGGTCCCGGAATAGAGGGTCATCATGATCTTGTCCCAAGTGGGGGCGCTGCGGCCAAATGCAACCATGCGGCAGAGCGTGATGCTCGTGCCGCGTCACACGGCTGGACCGTCAGTGCACTTCTTTCCAGTAGTCGCGCTTGAGCGAATACACGAACACGAACAGCACGCCGAGGAAGATCAGCACCACGATGCCGATGTTGATGCGCTCGTGCTTGACCGGCTCGGCCATGTAATCGAGATAGTTGACGAGGTCGGCGACGAACGCCTCGTACTCCGGGCCCGAAAGCGAGCCCGGCACGTCGGGCGCCACGCTCTTCACCACGAACTTGCCGCCCGCCGCGGGCTCGACCAGCGCAAGACCCTTCGCAGCGATCGCCGCGGCTTCTGCCTTGTCGCGGTTTTCGTATTCGGTTTCGACGAGTTTCTGCGAACCCGACAGGTTCCACAACACGTGTGGCATGCCGACGTTCGGAAACACGAGGTTGTTCCAGCCGCTGGCCGTCTTCTCGTCGCGGTAGAAAGCGAGCAAATAGCTGTAAAGCCAGTCCTTGCCGCGCACGCGCGCCTCCACCGAGAGATCGGGTGGCGCGGCGCCGAGCCACGCCTTGGCGTCGGCCGGCGTCATCGCCACCGTCATCGTGTCGCCGATCTTGTCGGTAGCGAACATCAGGTTGTCCTTGATCAGCGCATCGGTGAGCCCCAGATCGGCGAGCCCCGAGTAACGCATGTATTGCGCGCTGTGGCAGTTCAGGCAATAGTTGACGAAGTTGCGCGCGCCGCGCTGCAGCGACGCCTCGCGCGCGAACCAGCTCTCCGAGGGCGCGCCGAGGAGCCGCGGCCCGCTTTCGGCGGCGAGCGCCGTGCCGCTCGCGGCGAGCAGAAGCGCGACCAGAAGGCGCTTCATCGCACCCTCTCCGGCACCGGCTTGGTCTTGTCACGCACGGTGTACCAGGGCATCAGGACGAAGAACAGGAAGTAGATGACGGTGAGCACACGCGCCACCCAGGTCGCCCGGTCCATGGTGTCGAGCGCCTCCGCCCAGCCGCCGAATTGCCCCCAGACGGTGACCGGCACGGTTCCGAGATAACCGAGCAGCAGGAAGCAGAACACGAAGATCGCGAGCCAGGCCTTGTACAGGCCGCCGCGGTAGCGGATCGACTTGACCGCGCCTCGATCGAGCCACGGCAGGAAGCAGAAGATCATTACCGACGCCCCCATGGCGAGCACACCGTAGAACTGGGTCGGGGGAATGAAGGGGAGCATCTTCGAGGGTACCGCGCGCAGGATTGCGTAATACGGCGTGAAGTACCACACCGGCGCGATGTGCTCGGGCGTCTTCAGCGGGTCCGCCGGAATGAAGTTGTTGGATTCGAGAAAATAACCGCCAACATCCGGCATGAAGAAGACCACGATGAAGAAGATGGCGAGGAAGAACACCACGCCGACCATGTCCTTGATCGTGTAGTACGGGTGCGAATAGATGCCGTCGAGATAAATCCCGGTCTTCGGGTCCTTCGGCTGCTTCTTGATCTCGATGCCGTCCGGGTTGTTGGAGCCCACTTCGTGCAACGCCATCAGGTGCACCGCGACGATCAGCAGCAGCACCAGCGGCACGGCCGCGACGTGGAGGGCGAAGAAGCGGTTCAGCGTCACGTCCGAGATCGTGAAGTCGCCGCGGATCCAGGTGCCGAGGTCCGGGCCGATGAAGGGCACGGTCGAGAACAGGTTCACGATCACCTGCGCGCCCCAGTACGACATCTGTCCCCAGGGAAGCAGATAACCGAAGAACGCCTCGGCCATCAGCGCAAGGTAGATCAGGCAGCCGATGATCCACAACAGCTCGCGCGGCTTGCGGTAGCTCCCGTAGAGGAGCCCGCGGAACATGTGCAGGTAGACGACGATGAAGAAGGCGGAGGCCCCAGTGGAGTGCATGTAGCGGATGAACCAGCCGCCCGAGACGTCGCGCATCATGTACTCGATCGACTCGAAGGCCTTGCTCGCGTCCGGCTTGTAGGTCATCGCGAGGAAGATGCCGGTCACGATCTGCAACACCAGCACGAAGCCCGCGAGCGAGCCGAAGTAGTACCAGAAGTTGAAGTTCTTCGGTGCAACGTACTTGCCCCACTGCTCTTCCCAAAGCTTCGTGAGCGGGAAGCGGTCGTCGATCCAGGTGAGGAATCTCTGCATGAGGGCTTAAGCTCGCTTGCGTTGGTGTTCGCGTTCCTGCTGCCGGTCCGCTCAGGCGGTTTTGCTGTCCTTGTCCTCGCCGATCCGAATGCTGGTATCAGACAGGAACATGTACGGCGGAATTTCGAGATTCCTCGGCGCGGGAACGCCCTTGTAGACGCGGCCCGCGAGATCGAACTTGGATTGATGGCACGGACAGAAGAACCCGCCCAGCCAGTCGGGCCCCAGGTCGGGCGGCGCGACCTGCGGCCGGTAAGTCGGCGAGCAGCCGAGATGCGTGCAGATGCCGACCGCGACGAAGATTTCCGGTTTGATGGAACGGTCCTCGTTGCGGCAGTACTTCGGCTGCTGGTCGACTTCGGATTTCGGATCGGCCACGCGGTTATCGAGCTTGGGCAGGCTCGCGAGCATCGCCGGCGTGCGGTTGATGACCCAGACGACCTTGCCGCGCCACTCGACGGTGATCTGCTGACCGGGCTCGAGCTTGCTGATGTCGACGTCGACCGGCGCGCCGGCTGCCTTGGCGCGCTCGCTCGGCCAGAGGCTCATCGCGAAAGGCGCCGCGATGGCGACCGTGCCGATGCTTCCCCAAATCACGGACGCGCCGATCAGAAACCGGCGCTTCCCGTGGTTTACGTCTCCCTCCGCTGACATCGCCCCGGTCCTCACCCGCAAACTTTGGAATTATAAGGGATTCGCGAGCTGGGCCGGAAGCTATCGCCGCAAAAACCGTAAAGAAACAGCCGATTACAAGCCAACTGTCGCCCGGGCGCCATGTCCGTTGGGGGCGCGTGCCCCATGCTCCAGCGGCTATAATGTTCCTTTTCTCCCGGGAAAATCGCTTGCTGCGCCGCTTCTGGCTCCTTTTCGCGCAGGTCACGACCGTTTGTCTCGCCGCGCTGTTTGTCGTGGCGACGCTGCGGCCGGACCTCCTCACGCGCATCTCCGGTCGCAAGAACGTCGTGCTCGTGGAAGAGACGCCTACCACCGTCCCGGGCCCCAAGATCGAGAGCCTCGCCGACGCGGCGAAGAAGGCGATGCCTTCGGTGGTCAACGTCTACACCAGCAAGGAAGTGCGCTCGCGAAACCCCTTGCTCGAGGATCCGCTGTTGCGCCGCTTCTTCCCCGGACTCTCCGAAGGCGAGCCGCGCCGCGCGACGAGCCTCGGCTCCGGCGTCATCGTGAGCAACGAGGGTTACGTCCTCACCAACAATCACGTCATCGACGGCGCGGACGACATCCAGATCGTGCTGGCCGACGGGCGGCGCCTGCGCGCCACTGTTCGCGGCACGGATCCGGAATCGGATCTCGCGGTGCTCAAGGCCGAAGGCAAGGAGCTGCCCGCGATCACGCTGGGCTCGCTAGACAACGTGCAGGTGGGCGATACGGTGCTCGCGCTCGGCAACCCGTTCGGTTTCGGCAATACGGTCACGCACGGCATCGTGAGCGCGCTCGGCCGCAATCATCTGGGCATCAATCGCTTCGAGGACTTCATCCAGACCGACGCCGCGGTGAATCCCGGCAACTCCGGCGGCGCGCTGGTCGATTCGACGGGCAACCTGATCGGCGTCAACAGTGCGATCTTCTCGCAGAGCGGAGGCTCGCAGGGCATCGGCTTCGCGATTCCCGTGACGATCGCACGCACCGTGCTGGAGCAAATCATCCGCGACGGCGAGGTCACGCGCGGCTGGCTCGGCGTGGAACCGCAGGAGATCACACCGGAAGTGGCCGTTGCCTTTTCGCTCCAGAACGTCGACGGCGTGTTGATCCGCGGTGTGCTCAAGAACGGCCCGGCCGACCGTGCCGGCTTGCAGGTGCGCGACGTCGTGCTGGATATCGACGGCAAGCCCACCCGCGACGGGCCCGCTCTGCTCGCGCAGATCGCCTCGCTCTCGCCCGGTCAGCCCGCGAAGCTCAGAGTGTTGCGCGACAAGAAACCGATCGAGCTCTCGGTCGTCGTCGGCAAGCGGCCGAAGCCGACCGGTTGATTCTTGTTAGTCCGGGCGCAGCGAGGAAGCCGCTCTGTCATTCCGAGCGCAGCGAGGAATCTGCTGCTTCACTTCGCCGGTTCGCTGTCCTCGACGGCTTGCGCGTCGCGCTTCGCCGTCGACACGAAGCGCGCGACCAGCAGCCCCAGCTCGTAAAGCAGCCACAGCGGCACCGCGAGCATCACCTGCGAAAGCACGTCGGGCGGCGTGAAGATCGCGCCGACGACGAACGCGCCGACGATCACATAGCCACGGATCGCGCGCAGCTTCTTGAGCTCCACCACCCCGAGGTGCACGAGCACCACCACCACGACCGGCACCTCGAAGGTGATCCCGAAGGCGACGAACATGGTGAGAACGAAGGACAGGTACTTGTCGATGTCGGTCATCATCTGCACGCCGGCGGGGGTATAGCCGGCGAAGAAACCGAACGCGACCGGAAACACGATGAAATACGCGAACGCCATGCCGACGCAGAAGAAGAACACGCTGGAGACGATCACCGGCACCGCCAGCCGCTTCTCGTGCTGGTAGAGGCCCGGCGCGACGAACGCCCACATCTGATAGAGCACGTAGGGCAGCGCGACCAGGAACGCGACCATGAGCGTCAGCTTGAGCGGCACCAGGAACGTGCCGGTGACGTCGGTCGCGATCATCGTGCTTCCCGCAGGCAGCGCCTTCAGCAGCGGCGCCGCGAGCACGGCGTAGATCTGCTTCGCGAAGGGGAACAGGCACAGCAGCACGGCTACGACCGCGACGATCGAGCGCAGCAGACGGCTGCGCAGCTCGATCAGGTGCGAGATGAAGGTTTCCTGCGTGTCGTCGGGCGCGGTCAACGATTCGGGCCTACTGGCGCTCGAAGCCCGGAAGCGCTGCCTGGCGCGGCGCCTCCGCGCTCTTACCTTCCGGCGGCGGCGCTGGTGTGGTTGCGCTTGTCGCGGACGCTGCCTGGTGCTGCGCATCCGGCGTCGCATTGGCAGCTTCGGCCGCGTTCAATTGCGCCTCGACCGACCGAACGCCGGTCTCGACTTCCCGCGCAGCGCTCGTCATCGACGTCTCGATGTCGCGGGCCGCGTCCTGAACCTGCGTCTGCAGCTTGCGCAGCTCGTCGATCTCCATCTCGCGGTTGATGTCCGCCTTGACCTCGTTCACGTAACGTTGCAGGCGGCCGAACATGTGCCCGAGCGTGCGCGCGACCTTCGGCAGTTTTTCCGGGCCGATGACGATCAGCGCCACGACGGCGATGACGGCGATCTCGGAAAAGCCGACGTCGAACATGGTTGCGGCGGGGCTGCCGCGCGACTCCGCTCGGGGGTCGCGCTTACTGCGTCTTTTCCTTCTTCGCCTCGCCCTCGATGGTCGTGCCGGCGGGGATCTGCTGCGGCGGCTCCGGGCTGTGACCTTCGTCCTCGGAGCCCTTCATACCGTCCTTGAATCCCTTCACGGCGCCGCCGAGATCTTTGCCGATGTTGCGCAGCTTCGCGGTGCCGAAGATCAGCACGACGACCAGGAGCACGATCAGCCAGTGCCAGATGCTCAGTCCACCCATGTTCCCTCTCCTTTCAAGCGCCCGGTCTCGGCATCATCCGCCCGAGCGGCTCGGGACCGCCGAGCACATGCAGGTGCAGATGCATCACTTCCTGCCGGCCGACGCGTCCCGTGTTGATGATCGTGCGGTAGCCGTCCGGAAGTCCCTGCTCGCGGGCGAGCCGTCCCGAGAGCGCCAGCATCCGGCCCAGAAGCCCCGCATCTTCCATCGTCGCGTCCGCAAGCGTGGCAATGTGCCGCTTCGGGATCATCATGAAGTGGACCGGCGCCTGCGGATGGATGTCGTGAAAGGCGAAGATCTCGGCGTCCTCGTAGACCTTCTTCGACGGAATCTCGCCGCGAGCGATCTTGCAGAAGATGCAGTCATCCATGGCTGTCGTATGCGATCGGCGCCCGAGATCGGGAGGCGGCCGTGGTCACGCGTCACAGCCGTGCCGCTTTCTCCTGCAGTCCGGAAACGCCTTCGCGGCGCTCCAGCTCGGCCAGCACGTCCTCGGGTCCAAGCCCGTTCTTCACCAGCACCACGAGGCAGTGAAACCACAGGTCGGCGATCTCCGCCGTCAGGCGAATCTTATCACCGTCCATGGCGGCCATGACCGCTTCGGTGGCCTCTTCGCCGATCTTCTTGACCATGGCTTCGTCGCCCTTCGCGAACAGCGTTGCGACGTACGAGGTGGCGGGATCGGCGCTGCGGCGCTTCGCTATCGTCCGCGTGACCCGGCGCAGGATGTCGCGGTCCATCGTCAGGTCGGTGGTCGCCTGCGGGGCGCCGTCGCCCATCTTCGCACTGTTCTTGCTCATGACCTCATGTGCCGTAAATGGTCTTCGGATCCTTCAGTATCGGGTCGACGACGCGCCAGGCATCGTCTTCGAGCCGCTGGAAGAAACAGCGGTGCCGTCCGGTATGACAGGCGATTCCGCCGGTTTGTTCGACGATGAGCAGGATCGCGTCGTTGTCGCAGTCGAGCAGGATTTCACGCACCCGTTGCACGTGGCCCGACGCCTCACCCTTGCGCCAGAGCCTGCGGCGCGAGCGCGACCAGTAGTGGGCTTCGCGCGTTGCCGCGGTGCGCTCGAGCGCGTCGCGATTCATCCACGCCTGCGTGAGCACGGTGCCGGTATCGGCCTCCTGCGCGATTGCGGGCACCAGTCCGTCGGCGTTCCAGTTCACTGCGTCGAGCCATTTCATGGCGGTTGAGCGTTGATCATCCAGCGTAGCGCCCGATTCTACGCTCAACACCGAACCCCTACCGCTCGACGCCCCCTGCGCTTGCCGCCGCGCGACGCACGTTCAGCGGACCTCGATGCCGGCCGCCGCCATCGCGACTTTCGCCTGTCCGATCGTGTACTCGCCGTAGTGAAAGATCGAGGCCGCGAGCACGGCGTCGGCACCGCCGAGCAGCACGCCGTCGACGAGGTCCTGCAGGCTTCCCACGCCTCCCGAGGCAATGACCGGAACGTCGACCGCGTCGACCACCGCCCGGGTGAGCTCGATGTCAAACCCCGTCTTCGCACCGTCGCGATCCATGCTGGTCAGCAGGATCTCGCCCGCGCCGAGACCGGTCACGCGACGCGCCCATTGCACCGCGTCGAGCCCGGTCGAGCGGCGCCCGCCGTGCGTGTACACCTCCCAGTACCCAGGTCCCGCCCTCCGCGCGTCGATTGCAGCCACGATGCACTGCGAACCGTAGCGGCGTGCGGCTTCGCCGATGAGCTCCGGCGTATTCACCGCGGCGGTGTTGATGCTCACCTTGTCCGCGCCGGCGTTGAGCAGCGTGCGGATTTCGTCGACCTTCGATACGCCGCCCCCGACGGTCAGCGGAATGAAGACCTGATCCGCGACCGCCTCGATCATGTCGTAGAGCAGCGGCCGCGTCTCGACGCTCGCCTGGATGTCGAGGAACGCCAGCTCGTCGGCGCCCTGCTCGTCGTAGCGGCGAGCAACTTCGACCGGATCGCCGGCGTCGCGCAGATTGACGAAGTTGATGCCTTTCACGACGCGGCCGTGCGCCACGTCGAGACAGGGGATGATGCGTTTGGCGAGACCTATTTTTTTTCGCCCTTCGCGGCCTTGAGCGCCGCCTTGAAATCGAGCGTGCCCTCGTAGAGCGCGCGGCCCGCGATGGCACCGCACACGCCTTCGCTCTCGTAGGCGGCCAAATCCTTGATGTCTTTCAGCGTGGCGATGCCGCCGCTCGCGATGACCGGCACTTTCAGCTCGCGCGCGAGCTTGGCAGTGGCTTCGATGTTCACTCCGATCAGCATCCCGTCGCGGCCGATGTCAGTGTAGACGATGGCTTCCACGCCGTAGTCCTGGAACTTCTTCGCCAGGTCGACGACGTCGTGGCCCGTCATCTTCGACCAGCCGTCGGTCGCGACCTTGCCCTCGCGCGCGTCGAGCCCGACGATGATGTGTCCCGGGAAGGCATAACAGGCGTCGTGCAGGAAGCCGGGATTCTTCACCGCTGCCGTGCCGATGATCACATAGGTGATGCCGTCGTCGAGATAACGCTCGACCGTGTCGAGATCGCGAATCCCGCCGCCGAGCTGCACCGGGATTTCCTCGCCGATCACGCTCACCACCTCGCGTATCGCCAGCTCGTTGCGCGGCCGGCCGGCAAACGCGCCGTTGAGATCCACCAGGTGCAGCCGCTGCGCGCCCAGCTCGAGCCAGTGTTGCGCCATCGCCGCCGGATCCTCCGAGAACACCGTTGCCGACTGCATCTCGCCCTGCTTCAGGCGAACGCAGTGACCGTCCTTGATGTCGATCGCGGGGATGATATGCATGGCGGCAGGGTGGCGACGCGATGTCGCTGCCGTGGTGACGCGCGCTTAAGACCGATTCTGAATGCGCTTCAGACGCGCCCGTTCCAGGCGACGAAATTGGAGAGCAACTGGAGACCGGCGCGTTGGCTCTTTTCCGGATGAAACTGCACGGCGAAGATATTAGCGCGGGCAATGGCGCAAGTAAACGATGTTGGATAGGCGACCGTCGCCGCCGTCACGCCCTCCTCGTCGGGCACGGGAAAATAGCTGTGCGCGAAGTAGAAACGCGAGTCGTCGTCGATGCCCTGCCACAGGGGATGCTCGCGCAGGCGCCTGACCGGGCTCCACCCCATGTGCGGAACCTTGAGCCGGCCGCCTTCCGCGTCGTTCATCGCGGCCTCGCGGAAACGCACGACATGGCCTGCGATAACGCTTAAGCCCGGAGTGGGCCCTTCCTCGCTGTCGTCGAAGAGCATCTGCAGCCCGAGGCAGATGCCGAGAAACGGTCGATCGTGCGCCGTGTCCCGCACCACCTCGGTAAGCCCGCTCGCCTTGAGGCAACGCATGCAATCGGGCATCGCGCTCTGGCCGGGCAGCACCACCCGGTCCGCGTCGCGGATATCCGCTGGATCGGAGCTCACCACGATGGTGCATTCCGGCGCAACGTAGCGCAGCGCCTTGGCCACCGAGCGCAGATTGCCCATTCCGTAGTCGACGACGGCGATGTCGGACATGGGAAGCGAGGGGGTAGGGACTCGATCCGGCCCTAAAGCGTTCCCTTCGTCGAAGGCACCCCGCTCGCGCGCGGATCGAGCGCCACCGCCATGCGCAGCGCCCGTGCAAAAGCCTTGAACACCGTTTCGGCCTGGTGATGCGCGTTCTCGCCGCGCAGGTTGTCGACGTGCAGCGTCGCGAGCGCGTGGTTCACGAAGCCCTGGAAGAACTCATGCGTCAGATCGACGTCGAAGCCGCCGATCATGGCACGCGTGAACGACACGTGGTACTCGAGCCCGGGACGCCCCGACAGATCGAGCACGACGCGCGAGAGCGCCTCGTCGAGCGGGACGTAGGCGTGCCCGAAGCGGGCGATACCCGCCTTGTCGCCGAGTGCCTGCTTGACCGCCTGCCCCAGCGCGATGCCGACATCCTCCACGGTGTGGTGGGCATCGATGTGCAGATCGCCCTCGGCCCTCACGGTGAGATCGAGCATGCCGTGCCGCGCCACCTGGTCGAGCATGTGATCGAGGAATGGCACTCCGGTGGCGAGCTCCGCTTTCCCGGTCCCGTCGAGATTCACCGTCACGGCAATCGTCGTTTCCTTGGTGCGGCGCTCGACCCGCGCGATGCGGGTGGCGGCGACATCGTTCTTTCTGGTCATGGGCAAAGTTCCGCGCAGGCGGCGAGCAATTGATCGTTTTCGGTCGGCGTACCGACCGTGATGCGCAGGCAGTTGGCCGTGAGCGGATGCCAGCCGTGGAGGTTCTTCACCAGGATGCGTCGCGCTCTCAGCCCTTCGAATACGCGCGTCGCGTCGTCGAGGCGAAGCGTGATGAAATTGGTTGCACTGGCATAGACCGTTGCACCATGCAGGCGGGCGAGCGCCGCGCCGAGCCGCGTCCGTTCGGCTCGGATCGCGCTCGCCTGCCCGGCGATCCAGCTTCGGTCGGCGATGAGCGCCGCGACGGCCGCCTGCGTCAGAGCGTTCACATTATACGGCTGGCGCATCTTGTTGAATTCGGCGATCCATTCGGGCGCCGCGACCGCATACCCGAGCCGCAGTCCAGCCATGCCGACCTTGGACATCGTGCGCAGGACGAGAAGATTGGCGAACTCGGAAAGGCGCGACAGGAACGTCGCCTCCGCGAAGGCGTAGTAGGCCTCGTCGACGACGACGAGCCCCGGCGCCGCGCGCAGGATCGCCTCCACGTCGCGTGCCGCGAACAGATTGCCGGTCGGATTGTTCGGATAGGCGAGGTACACGAGCGCAGGATGCTCACGCTCGATCGCGGCAAGCATGGCCGCGCGGTCGAGGCCGAAGTCCGGCTTGAGCGAAACGCCGACGTAGCGCATGCCGGAGTGGAGCGCGTTCATCCGGTACATCACGAACGAAGGTTCCGGCGCGAGCATCACTGCGTCCGGCCCGGCGAGGGTCGCCGTGATGATCTGGATCAGCTCGTCGGAGCCGTTGCCGAGGATGAGGCCGAACTCGTCGGGAATCGCGAACGCGCGGCGCAGGGCGGCGCGCAACGCGTCGCCACCACCGTCGGGATAGCGATTGATCGGAACCTGCGCGAGCGCGGCTTCCAGCCGCGACTTGGCGGCCTTGGGCAGCGGATACGGGTTTTCCATGGCATCGAGCTTCACCATGCCGTCCGCTTTCGCGACCGCGTAGGCGGAAAGCGCGCGGATCTCGGGGCGAACGAGCGCGGCGACGAGCTCTGCGGCGCCCGCACCCGGCGCGCGGTCGTTCACGGCGCGTCCACCCGGAGGGCGGCGCTTTTGGCGTGCGCCGGGAGACCTTCGCCCTCGGCGAGCGTCGCCGCGACGGGGCCGAGCGCGCGTGCGCCCTCGCGCGACAGTGCAATCACGCTGCTCCGCTTCTGAAAATCGTAGACGCCGAGCGGCGAGGAGAAGCGAGCGCTGCGCGAGGTGGGCAGCACGTGATTCGGCCCGGCGCAGTAATCGCCCACCGCTTCCGAGCTGAAGTGACCGAGGAAGATCGCCCCGGCGTTGTGGATGCGCGCAAGCAGCGCCTCGGGGTCGGCCACCGCCAGCTCGAGGTGCTCCGGGGCGATGCGGTCCGCGATGGCGCAGGCCTCGCCGAGATCGCGCAGCTTGACGAGCGCGCCGCGGCGCCCGAGCGAAGCGCCGATCACGTCGCGCCGCGGCATCGCGGGTAGCTCGCGCGCCATGCTGGCGGCAACCGCGTCGATCAGCGCCGCGTCGGGCGTGAGCAGCATCGCCTGTGCCGACTCGTCGTGCTCGGCCTGCGAGAAAAGATCCATCGCGATCCAGTCGGCGTTCGCGGTGGAGTCGGCGATGACAAGAATCTCCGACGGACCCGCGATCATGTCGATGCCGACAGTGCCGAACACGCGGCGCTTGGCGGCCGCTACGTAGACGTTGCCGGGACCGACGATCTTGTCGACCGCTGGAACTGTCGCGGTGCCGTAGGCGAGCGCCGCAATCGCCTGTGCCCCGCCGATCGCAAATGCCCGCGTGACCCCGGCGAGATGCGCAGCGGCAAGGACGAGAGGGTTCCTGACGCCGTCCGGCGTGGGCACGACCATGATGATCTCGGCCACGCCCGCGACCTTCGCCGGCAGCGCGTTCATCAGCACCGACGAGGGATACGCAGCCTTGCCTCCAGGCACGTATAGACCCACGCGCGCGAGCGGTGTGACCCGCTGTCCGAGCCGCGTGCCGTCGCTCTCCGTGAACGACCATGATTCGGCGCGCTGCCGCTCGTGAAAAGCGCGAATGCGGTGCGCCGCTAGCTCGAGCGCCTCGCGGTGCCATCCGGCGAGGGTCGTGAATGCGCTTTCCAGCTCCGCGGAAGATAGCACGAGCGCGGCGACACTTGACGCGCGCACGCGATCGAAACGCGCCGTGTAGTCGAGGATCGCCGCGTCGCCGCGCGTTCGGACATCGGCGATGATCGCCGCCACCGCGACGTCGACCGACTCGTCCTGGGCCGCGTCAAAGCCAGTCAGCCGGGCAAGGCTGGCGTCGAAGTCCGGCGAAGACGAATCGAGGCGGGCGATCTCAACCATGGACAGCCGCTGCCGCAGCAATCGCCTCAATGAGCGGCTGCACCTGGTCGCGCTTCAATTTGAGCGCCGCGGGATTGACGATCAGCCGCGTGCTGATCGGACGGATTTCCTCGACCACGACGAGATCGTTCGCCTTCAGCGTGTTGCCGGTGCTGACCAGGTCGACAATCGCGTCGGCGAGCCCCATCAACGGCGCCAGCTCCATCGAACCGTACAGGCGGATCAGATCGACGTGCATGCCCTTGCTGCCGAAATGCTCGCGTGCGGTCGTCACATACTTGCTCGCTACCTTGAGCCGCGCACCGCGCCTCATCGCGCCGGCGTAGTCGAAATCGCGCCGCGCGGCGACCACCATCTTGCAGCGGCCGATGCCGAGGTCGAGCGGCTGATAGAGCCCTTCACCGCCGTGCTCGAGCAGCACGTCCTTGCCCGCCACGCCGAGGTCCGCAGCGCCGTACTGCACGTAAGTGGGCACGTCGGCGGAACGAACGATGAGGAAGCGCAGATCGGGGCGATTGCTGTCGATGACGAGCTTGCGGGAGGTCTCGGGATCCTCGGCCGGAGCGATGCCGGCGCGCGCGAGCAGCGGCAGCGTCTCGTCGAAGGTGCGCCCCTTGGCGAGGGCGAGAGTAAGGGACGGCACGGCGCGCTCTCGATAGAGCGCTCATTCTAGCGGAGAATCCCAGGGAACCTTAGCTCTCGCGCCGGATGCGCGCGCCGAGCGCGCAGAGCTTGTCCTCGATCCGCTCGTAGCCGCGATCGAGGTGATAGATGCGGTCGATGGTCGTGCGGCCTTCGGCGGTCAGCCCGGCGATGACGAGGCAGGCGGAGGCGCGCAGGTCGGTGGCCATGACGCTGGCGGCGGTGAGCCGCGGCACGCCCTTGACGATCGCCGTGTTGCTCTCGACCTCGATGTCGGCGCCGAGGCGCTTGAGCTCCTGCACGTGCATCATCCGGTTCTCGAAGATCGTCTCGGTGATGACCGAGGTGTCGTCGGAGATGCTCATGAGCGCCATCAATTGCGCCTGCATGTCGGTCGGAAAGCCCGGGTAGGGAGCGGTGCGCAGGCTCACCGACCTGAGCGGGCCGCGGCGCGCGAGGCGGATCACGGAGTCGTCGCTTGCGATCTCGGCCCCCGCCTCGGCGAGCTTCTCGAGCACCGCCTGCAGCGTGTCGGCGCGCGCGCCGGTGAGCGTGATCTCGCCGCCGGCGGCCGCGGCCGCCGTGAGGTAGGTGCCCGTCTCGATGCGGTCGGGCATGATCGCGTGGGTCGCGCCGTGGAGCTGCGCGACGCCCTCGATGACGATGCGATCGCTGCCGGCGCCGGTGATTCTCGCCCCCATGGCGTTGAGACACGCGGCAAGATCGGCTACCTCCGGCTCGCGCGCTGCGTTCTCGAGGAGCGTCACCCCTTCGGCCAGCGTCGCAGCCATCATCAGGTTCTCGGTGCCGGTCACCGTAACGACTTCGAACAGGAATTGCGCACCGGTGAGCCGCTTCGCCTTGGCGTCGATGTAGCCGTGATCGAGATCGATCTCCGCACCCATCGCCTGCAGACCCTTGACGTGCTGATCGACGGGCCGCAGCCCGATCGCGCAGCCGCCGGGAAGCGAGACGCGCGCCTCGCCGCAGCGCGCAAGGAGCGGCCCGAGCGCCAGGATCGACGCCCGCATCGTCTTCACCAGCTCATAGGGCGCGAGCGGCCATTCGATTGCCGCGGCCGACAGCGTGAGCACACCGTTGTCCTCAGCGGCGGCCACCCCCATCTGCCCGAGGAGCGAGTGCATCGTGCGCACGTCGTTGAGCCGCGGAACGTTGCTGAGCGTCAGCGGCTCCGGCGTAAGCAGCGCCGCGCACAGGAGAGGCAGGGCCGCGTTCTTGGCGCCCGAGACGCGCGTCTCGCCCGCGAGCGGAACGCCGCCGTCGATGACGAGCTTATCCATTCGTGCGCTCTCTCGCGCTCCACTCGGCAGGCGTGACGGTCGTCATCGAGAGCGCATGGATCTCCTCGCGCATGCGCGTTCCGAGCGCGCCGTAGACGAGCTGGTGGCGCTTCACCCGGCTCAAGCCCTCGAAGGCACTGCTCACGATCAGCGCGTCGAAATGCTGTCCATCGCCGCTCACCTCGACGCGGTCGCAGGCGAGCGCGGAGGCGATGGCGCTCTTGATGGAATCAGGTGTGGTCACGGCTAGGGCCTGTAAACGCTATGGGCGCAGACGCGAACGGGTGGCTGCCGAAAACGCCCATCGCCGCGTTGCAAAGTCTCGCTGGGCTGCCTGCCCGCCTTCGCCATTGTGCCTTGCGCTGGGCGTTTTCGGCGACGCAACGCGTTTGCGTCCATAGCGTTCACAGGCCCTAATGGCGGAGCTTGTAGCCCCGCTGCAGGAGCACGAGTGTGAGCGCCATCAGAACGACGCAGAATGACGCGGCGACGGCGAGGCTGGAGGCCGGCGCGATATCGGACAATCCGAAGAAGCCGTAGCGGAAGCCGTCGATCATATAGAAGAACGGGTTGAAGCGCGACAGCGCCTGCCAGAACGGCGGCAGCGTGTGGATCGAGTAGAACACGCCCGACAGAAAAGTGAGCGGCACGATGAGAAAGTTCTGGAACGCCGCGAGCTGGTCGAACTTGTCGGCCCACATGCCGGCAATGAGCCCCAGCGTGCCGAGGATCGCGCTGCCGAGCAGCGCGAAGGCGAGCGCCCACAGCGGATGCTCGAGTGAAATGGGGGCGAACCAGATCGTGACCGCGAGCACCCCCGCGCCGACCGCAAGTCCGCGCACCATCGCGCCCAGAACGTACGCCGCGTACATGTCGAGCGGCGAGAGCGGAGGCAGCAGCACGAAGATGAGATTGCCGGTGATCTTCGACTGGATGAGCGAGGACGAGCTGTTGGCAAACGCGTTCTGCAGCACCGACATCATCACCAGCCCGGGAACGAGGAAGGCGGTGTAGCGCACCCTGCCGTCGAACACCGACACGCGCGACTCGAGCACGTGCGAGAAGATGAGGAGGTAGAGGAGCGCGCTCAGCACCGGCGCCAGGATCGTCTGGAAGCTCACCTTCCAGAAGCGCAGCAGCTCCTTGTAGAGAAGCGTCAGCCAGCCGCTGCCGAGTGCAGGAATCATAGCCTCAATGCGCCCTCGCCATAATGCGCAGGAAAACCTGCTCGAGATCGGCTTCCTGCAGCGAAAGCTCCTCGATCGCCGTGCCCTGCGCTCGCAGCGCCGCGAGCAGGCGCTCGAGCTCCGCATAGTCGCGGAGCGACAGAAGGTAGCTGTGGTCATCCTCGCGCAGGATGCGCGAGCGCCAGTCCTCCGGCAGCGTCGGCGCGGTGAGGCGCACCGTCAACCCGGCGAAGGACGAGAGCAGCTTCTGCTTGGTGTCGAGCGCGACGACGCTTCCCGCCTTCAGCATTGCGATGCGCCCGCACAGCGCCTCGGCTTCCTCGAGATAGTGCGTGGTGAGAATGATCGTGTGCCCGTCCTGGTTCAGCTTGCGGATGAACGACCACAGGCTCTGCCGAAGCTCGACGTCGACGCCGGCGGTCGGCTCGTCGAGCACGATCACCGGGGGTTTGTGCACCAGCGCCTGTCCGACCAGCACTCGCCGCTTCATGCCGCCGGAGAGCGCGCGCATGTTGGCGTCGGCCTTCGCGGTCAGATCGAGATGGTGAAGCAACTCGTCGATCCAGTCGCCCGCGTCGCGCAGGCCGAAGTAGCCGGCCTGGATCGCAAGCGTCTCGCGCACGGTGAAGAACGGATCGAACACCAGTTCCTGCGGGACGACGCCCAGCAGCCGCCGCGCCTTGCGGTAATCGGTGACGACGTCGTGCCCGAGAACGCGCGCCTCGCCGCTGTCGGCGCGCGTAAGCCCGGCGAGGATCGAGATGAGCGTGGTCTTCCCCGCGCCGTTCGGCCCCAGCAGGCCGAAGAATTCGCCGGGCTCGACGGCGAGGTCGACGCCAGCGAGCGCCTGCACGTTGCCGAAGCGGCGCGCGACGCGGACGATCTCGACAGCCGGCGTCACGCCGTAGCGGGCGAACGCACGCCGTCGGAGGCGAGCAGCTCTTCGACTCCGTAGAGCGCTGCGAGCGCGGTGAGGCTGGGTGGGATGCCGGTAAACGCGATCGTCTTGCCTTCGGCCGCGGCGCGCCGCTTCCAGGCGAGGAGCAGCGCCACCGCCGCGGAGTCGAGAGCCTGCACTTCGCCGAGCGCGACGATACCCGACGGCGGCAGCACCGCGTCGCGGCTCGCGGCGAGCACGCGAGCCGTGCTGTCGATGGTAAGCGCACCCGAGACCGACCAGGTGTCGCCCGCGAAGAACGCTCCCGTGTCGCGCCGCTCGCTCATTTCGCCGGCGGCGCCTTGTTCTTGTCGGCAAGCGTCTTGATGAGGCCGTTCACCCCGGAGCTCTTGACGATGTCGTTGAACTCGTCGCGGTAGTTGGTGACAAGGCTTACTCCCGACACGACGACGTCGTAGCACTTCCAGCCCTCGGGCGTCTTCTCCATGCTGTAGTCGAGCGGGATGGGCGCCTGGCCGGGACGCGAGACGGCGGTACGCACGACGACCTCGGTGTCGCCGGGATTCGTGCGCAGCGGCGAGTAGGTCATCGTGTTGTCGCGATAATTGGTGAGCGCGTTCGAGTAGGTGCGGATCAGGAGCGTCTTGAACTGCTCGGTCAGATCCTTCTGCTGCTCCGGCGAGGCTACGCGCCAGTTGCGCCCCATCGCGAGCGCGGTCATACGCGCGGTGTCGAAGTGCGGCACCAGCTTCACCTCGATCAGCGCCTTCACCTTGGCGGGATTGCCCGCCTGGATCTCCTTGTCGGCTCGGATCGCCGCCAGTGTCTCTTCGGCGAGGCGCTTCACCAGCGCGTCCGGCGCTTCCTGCGCATGCGCAAGCGAAGCGACGAAAGCGATGATCGGAACGAAAAGAAGCCGGGCAATGTTGCGTGACATGAAATTCCTCACTTGAGCGGCGGCGGCGCCGTGGAGGCTGGCGGCTGCGTCGCCGGCGCCGGAGCGGCCGCGCCCGGCGCGGGAGCGTGCTCCTCGTCTTCCTCGGGCGGCGGATGCCCGTCGTAGAGCTGATAGCGCCGCGCGCGAAGGTAGGCGTTGCGAATGAACCGGTACTTGTCGATAGCGGCCGTTTCCACGACCGACTCGGTGGCGAGCGCCTGCTGCCGTATATCGACGTAGCCCAGGCCATAGAGCGAATTGCGCAGCGGAATATCGGGGATGTAACCGACCGGTCCGATCTCGAGCCGCACGAGCCAGCCCGCGCCGTCGCGTACAGTCGTCGGCCCGAAGCCGGGGATGAACAGGTATGGCCCTTGCGGGAACCCCCACTTACCGAAGGTGATGCCGAAGTCGTTGCGATCTTTCGTAATGCCCATCATCGAGGCGAGGTCGAAGATGCCGCCGAGCCCGAAGCTCGAGTTGAGGAGCACCCGTCCGAACGCGTCTCCGGCGCGATAACCGTTGCCCTGCAGCAGGCCATTGATGCCGGTGAATAGATCGTCGATGTTGCCGAAGAAGTTCGAAACGCCGGTGCGGATCACCTCGGGTACGATTGCCACGTAGCCCTGCGCCACCGGCTTGATCACCGCGTCGTCGACGGTTTCGTGCACCGAGAACATCGTCCGGTTGAACGGCTCGTAGGGATCCTCCTTGGTCGGCCCGACGGCGCAGCCCGCGAGAGTCACCGCCGCGAGCAGCGGCAGCAGCATGGAACACGGCTTCGATCGCAGCGCAGCTTTGTTCATTTCTTGACTCCTTGGGGTGCGCCTCTGCCGACGCTGGTCCCGCCCGACTGCTGCGACTTGGGCTCCTGCGGCTTGGGCTCCTGCGGCTTGGGCTCCTCCGGCTTGAGCTCCTGCGGCCTGGATTCTTGCGCTTTGTCGAAAAGGAACTGCCCGATCAGCTTCTCGAGGACCATCGCCGACTGCGTTTTCGCGATGCGGTCGCCGTCCTTGAGCATGGCCGTATCGCCGCCCGCGTCGAGACCGACGTAGACCTCGCCCAGCACGCCGGACGTGTTGATCGAGGCGATCGTGTCCTTGGTGAACTGATACTCCCGATCGATCCGCAGAGTGGTCACCGCCTCGTAGGTCTGCGGATCGAGCCGCACTCCCTCGACTCGCCCGACCACCACGCCTGCCGCCTTCACTGCCGCCCGCAGCTTCAATCCGCCGATGTTGTCGAAGCGAGCTTCGAGCCGGTAGCCCGGCGCACGATCGAGGGTCACCAGGTTCCCCACCTTGAGCGCGAGGAACAGGACCGCCCCGATGCCGAGGGCGACGAAGATGCCGACCCAGAGATCGATCGCGGAACGATTCATGCGGCCCCACGGAACATGAAAGCGGTCATGACGAAGTCGAGCGCGAGGATGGCGAGCGAAGAGATCACCACCGTGCGCGTGGTCGCAGTGGACACGCCCTCGGCGGTTGGCTTCGAGTCGTAGCCTTCGAACACGGCGATCAGCGATACCGCAGCGCCGAACACGAAGCTCTTGATGATGCCGTCGGTCACATCCGGCCAGAAATCTACGCCGGCCTGCATCTGGCCCCAGAAGGCCCCTTCGTCGATGCCGATCAGCGGCACGGCGACTAGGTAACCGCCGAAGATGCCGAACGCCGAAAAGAGCGCCGCGAGCAACGGCATCGAGATCACGCCGCCCCAGAAGCGCGGAGCGACCACGCGCGCCAGCGGATCCACCGCCATCATTTCCATGGCCGCGAGCTGCTCGGTGGTCTTCATGAGCCCGATCTCCGCCGTGATCGCGGACCCGGCGCGGCTCGCGAAGAGGAGCCCCGCGATCACCGGCGCCAGCTCGCGCACCAGCGCCAGCGCGACGAGGATGCCAAGCTGCTCGTCGGAGCCGTAGCGCTTGAGCGTCTGGTAGCCCTGCAACGACAGCACCATGCCGACGAACATCCCGGACATGAGAATGATGACGAGCGAGAGCACGCCGGCGAAGTAGATCTCGCGCAAGGTGAGATGGATGCGCCGGAACGCATGCGGCGAATGCCAGAGCACGGCGACGAGAAAGCGTGCGCAGTAGCCCAGTCTCGCCACGCCTCCCGTTACTGCGGCGCCGAGGCGGCGAAGCCAGTAAGCTGTGCGTTGCGCAGTGTCAGTCGACACGGGCGAAAAGCTCCTCGCGATAGGGCAGCGCCGGGTAGTGGAACGGGACCGGCCCGTCGGGTTGCCCGTCGACGAACTGGCGCACGAACGGCAGCATCGACTGGCGCACTTCGGCCGTCGTGCCGCTCGCCACGATCCGTCCCTCGGACACGAAATAGAGATAGTCGACGATCTTCAGCGACTCGTAGACGTCGTGCGTGACGACGACCGAGGTGATCCCGAGCGCATCGTTCAACCTGCGGATCAACTGGCCGATCACTCCGAGCGAGATCGGATCGAGACCGGCGAAGGGCTCGTCGTACATGACGAGCATCGGATCGAGCGCGATGGCGCGCGCAAGCGCCACGCGGCGCGCCATGCCTCCGGAGAGCTCGGAGGGCATGAGCTGCGCAGCGCCGCGCAGGCCCACCGCGTGCAGCTTCATCAGCACCAGATCGCGGATCAGCTCTTCGGGAAGGTCCGTGTGCTCGCGCATCGGAAAGGCGATGTTCTCGAAGACGCTCATGTCGGTGAACAGCGCTCCGAACTGGAACAGCATTCCGCAGCGGCGACGCAAGTGATACAGCGCATCCGGCCCCAGGTCCGGCACCGACTGGCCGTCCACGCGCACGCTGCCCGATTTCGGCTTCAGCGCCCCGCCGATGAGACGCAGGATAGTCGTCTTCCCGCACCCGCTTCCGCCCATGATGGCGACGATCTTCCCGCGCGGGATGGTCATCGTGATGCCCTCGAGCACGGGCCGCACGTCGTAGGCGAAGGACACGTCAATCAGCTCGACGGCGGCGGTGTCCGAGCCGGCGCGGCCGCTGAGAGCCGCGGCATCGTTGCCGTGCGGGTTCATGTGAGAAAACTTCGTGAAATGCTAGCGGGGGCGATGATTGTAGCGGGTTGGTTGCACCGCCACAATCGCGGCCGCGCGAAGACTAGTCGTGAAGAAGGCGCCGCTCGGCGAGGGCAAGACGCTCCGGAAGCCCGAGCAGCACGACGATGTCGCCCGCCTCGAAACGGTAGTCCGGTTCCGGCACCACGGATCGCGCTCCACGCCGCCGCACGCCGGTCACTTCGACCTTACCCCGCAAATCGAGTTCCTCCAGCGTGTGTCCGACCGCGGCCGAGCGCTCGGTCAGGAGCACCGAGTGCAGGCGCGGCTGCAGATTCTCCGCGGCGTCGGCGGCATCCGTCGCGCCGTGATAGAAGCCGCGGAACAGGCTGTAGCGCTCTTCGCGGATGGCGCGGATGCGCGAGAGCACACGGTTGAGCGGCACGCCGAGCAGGAGCAGCGAATGCGAGGCGAGCATGAGGCTGCCCTCGAGAACTTCCGGCACCACCTCGGTCGCGCCGGCCTTGATGAGCCGATCGAGCTCGCTGTCGTCGACCGTGCGCACGATCACCGGCAGCTCGGGCCGGAGCTGGTGCGCGTGGTGCAGGATCTTGAGCGCGGTCGGCGTATCGGCGAAGGTGACGGCGAGCGCGCGCGCCTTCGGGAGCCCTGCGGCGATCAGCGCTTCGCGCCGTCCCGCGTCGCCGTACACTACGCTCGAGCCGTCGGCTGCCGCCTCGCGCACGCGCTGTGGATCGGAATCGAGCGCGATGAACGGAATGTCCTCCTGCTCGAGCAGCCGCGCGAGGTTCTGCCCGCTGCGACCGAAGCCGCAGATGATGACATGCTCCTGGCGCGCCATCGTCTGCGCAGCGATCTTCGTCACCTGCGCGGCGCGCGCCAGCCAGTCGTTCGCCGTGACGCGGCGCGCGAGCGGCTCGGCGAAATGGATCAAGAGCGGCGCCGAGAGCATGGACAGCACCATCGCCGCCAGCACGAGCTGCGCGAAGGTCGACTCGACCAGCGCGAGATCGGCCGCCACGGCGAGGAGCACGATGGCAAACTCCCCCGCCTGCGCGAGATAGAACCCGCTACGCAGCGCAGTAGCGAGCGACGCGCCGAAGAGCCGCGCCAGGACGACGATCAGCGCGAACTTGGCCAGCACCGGGACCACGAGGAGCAGCAGGACCCAGCCGACGTTCTGCACGACCATGACTGGATCGAGATACATGCCGACGGTGACGAAGAACAAGCCGAGGAGAACGTCGCGAAAGGGTTTGATGTCTTCCTCGACTTGATAGCGGTACTCGGTTTCGGCAATCAGCATCCCGGCGAGAAACGCACCGAGCGCGAAGGAGAGTCCTGCGAACTTGGTCAGCGCGGCGAGCCCGAGCGTCACCAGCAGCACGTTGAGCATGAAAAGCTCGGCGGAGCGCTGCCGCGCGACAAAGTGAAACCAGGCGCGCATCGGCGCCTGCCCGAACACGAGGATGACCGCCAGCGCGACCGCCGCCTTGCCCGCCGCCAGCGCGAGGGTCGGCCACAGACCGCTGGCGCCGGCAGCAAGCGTCGGAACCACGATCAGGAACGCGACGACCGCGAGATCCTGGAACAGCAGAACTCCCATGACGTCGCGCCCGTGCGGGGAATTGAGCTCCATGCGCTCGGCGAGCATCCTCGAGCCGATCGCTGTCGAGCTCATCGCAAGCGCGCCGCCGAGCGCAAGCCCCGCCAGCGGCCCGTAGCCGAGAAGACTCAGGACCATCATCGCCGCCGCCGCGGTGATGGCGACCTGCGCGAGTCCGAGCCCGAACACCGCGCGCCGCATCGCCGTCAACTGCGACAGGCTGAACTCCAGCCCGATCGAAAACATGAGAAACACGATCCCGAACTCGGCGAGACCGCGCACGTCGGCGTTGTCGGGCACGATGCCGATCGCGTGCGGCCCGACCGCGATGCCGACCACCACGTAGCCGAGGATCGGCGGCAGGCGAACCAGCCGGCAGATAATGATCACGACGACCGTCGCCGCAAGCAGAATCAGGATCAGTTGCAGCGTCTGCGACATCGGGCCAATGTAGCACAGCGCGAAGGCTCGGCCCGGGGCTGCGGCCATACGCTTCGGGTATACTTCAACGCATGTCCTTGAACGTCGTTGAGGCCGCGCCGAACGTGCGCGCTCTCGATCCCGAGCGCGCGCTGGCGCTGGGCCGCGACGTGCTCGCAACCGAAGCTGAAGCCATTCGCGCGCTGCAGGCGAGGCTCGGCGCACCGTTCCTTGCCGCTGCGCGGACGCTGCTCGATTGTCGCGGGCGCGTGGTCGTGATCGGCATCGGCAAGTCGGGTCACATTGCGCGCAAGCTCGCCGCCACGCTTGCCTCCACGGGCACACCCGCCTTCTTCGTGCACGCCGCCGAGGCGAGCCATGGCGACCTCGGCATGATCACCGCAGACGATGTCGTGCTCCTGCTTTCGAATTCCGGCGAAACCGACGAGCTGGTCTCACTGCTGCCGCACCTGAAACGGCAGGGCGCGCAGCTGATCGCGTTGACCGGCAACGAGCAATCCTCGCTTGCCCTGGGCGCGAACGTTCATCTCGACGCGAGCGTGGACGCCGAAGCCTGTCCGCTCGGACTCGCGCCGACCGCGAGCACGACGGCAGCGCTTGCGCTCGGCGACGCGCTGGCGCTTGCGCTACTCGATGCGCGCGGTTTCTCGGTCGAGGACTTCGCGCGCGCGCATCCCGGTGGCTCGCTCGGGCGCCGGCTCCTGACGCACGTGCGCGACGTGATGCGAGCGGGCGACGCGGTCCCGACCGTTCCGATCGAAGCCACACTTGCCGCGGCGGTGATCGAGATGAGCGGCAAAGGCATGGGCATGACCGCGGTGGTCGACGATGCGGGCCGCGTCGCCGGCATCTTTACCGACGGCGATCTGCGGCGCTGTCTCGCGCGGATGAGCGACTTCGGCGCGGCGCGCGTGGCCGACCTTATGACGAAGACCCCGCGCATGATCGGACCCGAGCGCCTCGCGATCGATTGCGTCGAGCTGATGGAGACGGCGCCGAAGGTGATGCAGCTTCTCGTCGCCGACGCCGCGGGAAAGCTGATCGGCGCCGTGCACATGCACGATCTCTTTCGCGCGCGGATCGTCTGATGCACGAGGCGCTCGCTCCG
>DATJWL010000061.1:0-3711 GCA_035501215.1 Casimicrobiaceae bacterium | reverse complement strand
AGGGACAATGCCGCTACAATCAAGGTGGTTCATTCCATGGGTGTTCAGGCGACGTGCAGGATCGGGCGCATTCCTTCGGCTACTGGTTGCGGCGTCGGCGCAAGGCTCTGGATCTCACCCAGGAGGCGCTCGCCAAGCGAGCCAGCTGCTCTGGCTTCGCGATTCGGAAGATCGAAGCCGACGAGCGCAGACCCTCGCGGCAGCTCGCTGATCGGCTCGCGGCCGCGCTCCTGATTCCAGAAGAGGAGCGGCGAGCCTTCCTCGATGCGGCGCGCGCGGTGCGGACCGTCAGCCGTTTGCCGCTCGACGCCGCACCGCTCGGCGCGGCCGAGAACACCCTTGCGTCCGAATCTGCGCCAGATCCGGCTTTGTGCGTCGCCAATGAGCCCGCACCCTTTGTCGGCCGAGACGTCGAATACGGCCTGCTCATCGGGCTCGTTGCCCGATTGACGAGTGGTACCGGCCAGGCCGTCCTGATCGAAGGCGAACCCGGGATCGGCAAGAGCCGCCTGATGCGCGAGGTGGCACGCTATGCCCAGGCCCAGGGTCTGTCGACGCTCGCGACCAACTGTTACGAGATTGAGCGGGCGATCCCTTATCAGCCCGTGATCGATCTCGTCACGCGCGCGCTCGAGCACGCGTCGCCCGCGGCGCTACGTAATATCACGCCAATCTCGCTCGCCGAGCTTGCGTCGCTCGTTCCTGCGGTGGGTGAGCGCTATCCGGATCTGCCCCAGCTATCGCGCGATTTTCCCGAGGCACGCCAGGCTCGTCTGTCGCGCGCGGTGGGACAGCTGCTCGACGCAACGGGAAACGGCCGGCCGCTCATTCTCATGGTGGACGATATCCAGTGGGCCGACGACGCGAGCGCGCAGGTGCTCCACTACCTCGCACGTCATGTTGCGGACCGGGCAGCGCTCGTGATCTACGCCTATCGCGACGAGGATCTCACCGCCGACGAGCGGCTCGCGCGGCTGGTCGAGAGCTTGCGCCGCGAGACCGATGCGCGCCATGTGCGACTCGCGCGCCTGGGGCCGGGCGATGCGGAGAGTCTCGTCGCGGCGCTGGGCGATTCGCGGCTGGCCGTTCCCGGCCTGGCGCAGCGCCTGCACCGCGAGACCGACGGCAATCCGTTCTTTCTGATGTCGATCTTGCACTCCCTGCGAGAGGGCGAGATCACGCTGCTGGCTGCATCGAACGGACAGCCGTCGATGCTTCCGGACGCGTTGCGTGCCGCGGTACGCGCGCGCGTTACGCACGTCCCGCAAGAAATCCGCCCAACGCTCGAAACGGCCGCCGTACTCGGCCGCCGCTTCGACTTCGACACGCTGCTCGACGTGACACGCGAGCCCGAAGGCCAGTTGCTCGATACGGTGGAGGCGCTCGTCAAGCGGGGTTTGCTGCGCGAGGAATCCGAGGGGGGCGTCTACGACTTCAGCCACGACAAGGTCCGCGAGGTGGTCTATCTCGACATCGGCGGGACTCGGCGCAGGCTGCTGCATCGGTCGGTCGCCGAAGTCCTGGAGCGCCGCGAAGAAGGCGAAGCGCACGAACGCGACGCCCGGCTCGCCGAGCACTACGAGCGGGCGCACGTCTGGTCGAAAGCGCTCGAATACCTCATCCTCGCCGCCGAGCGCTCCCAGGCGCTCTTCGCGATGCGCGACGCGTTGCACTGGCTGGACCGCGCGGTCGCGCTTTCCGAATCGCACCCGGAGGCACTTGCCGAGAAGGACCGCCGTGCGCTCTTCGAGCGGCGCGGTGCGGCGCGCGCACAGGCCGGACAGACCGAAGGCGCGGTGGCGGACATCCGCCGCGCCATCGACGCGGCGCGGGCGGCGGGCGAACACGAAGAGGCGCGAGACGCGCTGATTCAGCTCGGCATGGCATACCGGCGCGCCGATGCATACGACGAGGCGACCACATGTCTCACCGCGGCCCTGGCGGAATTCCGCGCGATGAACGACGAGCGCCGGGCGGCCGACACACTCTATCACCTGGGCACCGTTGCCTGGAGCACCGGATCGAACGACCGGGCGATCCGATTTCACCAGGAAGCGGTCGAGATCTGCGAGCGCACCGGCCTCAGCGATCTCGTTGCCGTGCAGGCCTACCACGGGCGCGGCGAAGCGCACTTCGCGAACGCCGAGCCCGACGCGGCAATCCAGTGCTACACGCGGTCACTCGAGCTCGCGCGCGGCATCGGCGACAAGAGCTACGAGTCCGAGAACCTGATGATGATCGGGCACGCCTGCACCGGAACCAGAGGACTCGGCGACTATCCGCGCGCGCTGGAAAACTTCGATGCGGCGTTGGAGATCGCGCGCGCCGCAGACCTGCAATGGCACGTCGGTCCGACGCTTCTCGGTCTCGACCATGTGCGCGCCTGCACCGGAAGCTACGGCACGGCGTGGGCCGGCATGACGCAGACCCTGCACTGGCTCGAGAGCCTGAAGCAGGTGCGCTATCAGCTCATCGCCTACGATTTCATGGGCGATCTGCTGCTCGATCTCGGCCTGAACGAGCAGGCGCTCCTGCACATGGAGCGCGGTCTCGCACTCAGCCGCGAAACCGGGATCGATTTCTGGCGTGATGCCATCGAGGCGCAGCACGCGATCGCGCGGTCACGGCTCGGCGACAAGAACGTCGTCCCGGCGCTCGAGGGCGCACTCGAGCGAGCGCGCCGTACCTCGGAGCGCTATCTGATGATCCGTTGTCTCGATGGCCTGGCAGAAGTCTCGCTCGCGGAAGGCGACGCGAGCCGCTGCCGCGCATTCGCGGACGAATTGCTCGTGCTCGTGGGGCCAAACGGATTGCGCGAGATCGAAGCGAGTGCGTGGCGCTGGCGCGGCGAGGCATCCTTCGCAGAGGGCGCCTACGCGCAGGCGCAGGCCGAGCTGTCGCGCGCTGCGGCGCTGGCGGGGGAAATCGGCAGAGTGCGACTGCAGATGGATGCTGAATCCGCGTTGGCCCGCCTCTCCGCGGCGCAGAGTCAGCACGACGCCGCGCGGCGCCATGGCGTCAAGGCGCAAGCGATCGCGCAGTCGATCGAGACGAGCTTGGTGTCCTCCGGGCTCGAGGCGCAGCTGCGGCCGACCAGCGAGCTCCACTGAGGCAACGCTGCAAGGTGCAGATGAGAACACGATCACGCCGCGCCCCGCACGCGGGGCAGATGCGGCGTCGTTTGCACGAGAAGGCCACCGACTTCTCATGGCCGCACACACCGCGGCACAGCCGACAGACAACCCATGTGTGAGAGTGCCGCATTCGGCAAACGCGTCGGCCTCGTCAGTATGGTTTACCGGCGCCGTTGACGTGCGGCGCGCGCAATGAAAGACTGTTTCAAACCACACGAGGTCTGGAGGAGGTGCGCATGAAAACGCTACGCCTGACGATGGCACAGGCATTGGTCCGGTACCTAGGCGCCCAGCAGACGGAGATCGACGGGCGCGCGCAGCCGCTCTTTGCCGGCGTGTTCGCGATCTTCGGACATGGCAATGTCACTTGCTTGTCCGAGGCGTTGCAGGCGGCCAAAGACCGGATACCGACCTGGCGAGGGCAAAACGAGCAGTCGATGGCGCTCGCCGCGATCGGCTTCACAAAAGCGCGGCTGCGCCGGCAGATCATGGTGGCGACCAGCTCCATCGGTCCTGGCGCGACCAATATGGTCACGGCGGCAGCAGTAGCGCACTCGAACCGCCTGCCTCTGCTGCT
>DATJWL010000060.1:0-8000 GCA_035501215.1 Casimicrobiaceae bacterium | reverse complement strand
CGCCGGGTGCGAGCCAGGACTTTGCCTTGCCGAGGACGTTCGCCGGGTCGAAACGGTGGAAGGCGTCTCCAATCGTGACGAGCTGGTATTTGCCGCGCGGCGCAAAGTCTTCGGCGCGTGCGACGTGCCAGGTCACGTTGGCGATGCCGCGTTCGGCGGCGGCGCGCTTTCCTTCCGCGATCATTTCGGGCTCGAGGTCGATGGCGGTGACGGACACGAATCGCGGCGCGAGCGCGAGAGCGATGCGGCCGGGCCCGCAGGCGAGATCGAGGAGCGAGTCTTCGGGCGCGGTGCGGGCGCGCGTCAGGAGATCGTCGAGGAGCGCTTGCGGGAACGGCGGACGGTGGAGGCGGTAGCAGTGCGCCATGTCGCGGGTGACTGCGGAGGACATGGGTGCGTTTCGCTCCAACAACGTTGTCATCCCCGGCGAGCACGCGCGCCCGCGCGGTTCAGCGCGCGGCGTGCGATATTTCGAAACGATCGAGACCCGTACAGACGCGGCCCCTGGGTCCCCTTCCCTCGCGTGAGTGCAAGAGCACTCACGCTCGCCGGGGATGACACCAGTATTTTGCTACCGCGCCGTAGAGTACCCGAGCGCAACTCAGAAATGCGCGAATAGGTATCGCGATTCGCGGCGCACTCGTGCATCAGTAGCGGCGTGAAATCGGGGGATTCGCACATGAAGAGAATCATTGTCGCGCTGCTCGTGCTGCTGGCGAGCGCCTGGCCGGCTTCCGCCGCCGAGCGGACTGTCGTCTATGTGCTGTTCGACGGTTTCTCTCCGGCCGAGCTCGACGTGGCGCATCCGACGCCGCATTTCGACCAGATGAAACGCGAGGGCGCGTGGTCGCGCCATCTCGTGCCGGCGTTTCCCACGATCTCGCTGATCAATCACATCACGGCCTATACCGGCTGCTGGCCCGAGCACCATGGCATCGTGTCGAACATCTTCGACGATCCCAAGCTCGGGCGCTTCGGCGCGCCGGACGTCGATTCGGCGGACGCCAAGTGGCGGACCGGCTGCGAGACGATGTGGGAAGCGGCCGAGCGCCAGGGGGTGAGGGCCGCCGCGTTCAACACCATCGACCGCTGGTCCAGCGTCAAGGGACCGCGCGCCACGTTCATCAACCCGGAAGTGCCGTGGAAGCAGCACGAGAGCGACGACAGGGTCATCGAGCGCGCGCTGACGCTGCTCAAGGACAACGGCCCCAACCATCCGCGCCTGATCGTGCTCTACTTCTCGTTTCCCGACAGCCAGGCGCACACCTATGGCGTCACCGGTGCCGAGACCGAGGCCGCGGTGCGCCACGCCGATCAGGTGACGGGACGCCTCATGGCCGCGATCAAGGCGCTGCCGCCTTCGCGCGAGGGCACGCTCGTGGTCGGCACGGATCACGGCATGCTGGATGTCGGCCCGCTCGTCAATCTCGGGCGCATCTTTGCGGAGAACGACATCCACGCCGACCAGGCAACCGATGGCGCGAGCGCGTACATCTATGTCGACAAGAAGAAGGACTCGGTTGATCGCGTCGAACAGGCGTTCAGGAAATATCCGCAGCTGTTCTCGGTCTATCGTACGGGACATCTGCCGTCCTGGGCGCATGTCGGCACGGGGCCGCGCGTGGGCGACCTGACGCTTGTGGCACATCCGCCGTACTGGATGGCCGGGTTCGAGCTTTATCCGAGCTGGGCCAAGTATCTCGGCATCAACTGGTTCTGGCCGCTCGCCTTCACGCCGCCGACCGTGCAGCTGAAGGCGACGCATGGCTATCCGCCAGATCTCGTGGCGATGCATGGCGTGTTCTTCGCGTGGGGCGCGGGCGTTACGCCCGGCGAGGTGCCGCGTCTCGACCAGATCGATGTGCATCCGACGGTGCTGCGGTTGCTGGGATTGGAGCCGGGGCAGCCGGTGGACGGGCATGCGATCGCGGCGGTGTCGCCGCCCTGAAGCGGCTCTTGCGTTGCACGGCCCCTAGAGGGAAAACTTGCGACTGTCCGTCGCGCGGCGGCACCGTGAAGATCTGACGCGAAGGTCGCAAAGGTGCGCGAAGGTCGCGACGGTATCGCGCGAAGCGCAATTCTTTCCATCGCGTCCGTTGCGTACCTTAGCGTCCTTTGCGTCGAATCTTACTTCCTAAGAGAGTTGCGCTTCGCGCGATCTCGCCGGGTTCCCTGGTCGCAAGAAGCGGGTCGCGCATGGTGGGCGATTCTGGGAAAATGAGCCCATGAACGCCCACTCAACAATCGCGAGCGCTTCGCCGGACGAGCGACTCGATGCCTGTGACTGGCCGACGGTGCATGCGCAACTCTCGGAATACGGCTGCGCCAAGCTCGAGAACCTCCTCTCGCCCACGGAATGCAGCGAGATTGCCGCGCTCTATTCCGACGAGAGCCGCTTTCGCAGCCAGGTCATCATGGCGCGCCATGGCTTCGGCAAGGGCGAGTATCGCTATTTCAAGTATCCGCTGCCCGAGCTGATCGGGGGATTGCGAACCGCGCTTTATCCGCGCCTCGTCCCGGTGGCGAATAGCTGGAATGCGCGGCTGGGAATCGCGGAGCGTTATCCCGCGCGGCACGACGAATTCCTCGCGCAATGCCACGCGGCCGGACAGACGAAGCCGACGCCGCTTCTCCTCAAATACGGCGCAGGCGACTTCAATTGCCTGCACCAGGATCTTTACGGCGCGCTCGCGTTCCCGCTGCAGGTGGCGATTCTGCTTTCCGAGCCCGGACGCGATTTTCAGGGCGGCGAGTTCGTGCTGACCGAGCAGCGCCCGCGCATGCAAAGCCGCGTCGAGGTCGTGCCGCTGAAGCAGGGCGATGCGGTGGCGTTCGCAGTGCACAATCGGCCGATGAAGGGGACGAAGGGCGAGTATCGCGTCAATCTCCGTCACGGCGTGAGCCGGGTGCGTTCGGGCGAGCGTTACACGCTGGGCATCATCTTCCACGACGCGGCGTGAGCTCTCCCAGTCGCTGCTCCTGGGTCCCGGCTCGCGCTCTGTCGGACTGACGTCCGGCCGAGCTTGGCCGGGATGACAGGCTTTGTTGTATGCTGTCGTCATGAAAGACACTGAACGGCGCGCGGCGCTGATGGCGGCGGAAGCACGCGGGATGAAATTGTTCGATCGCGTCGAGGCCCTGGGGCTGATCGCGCCGGGGCGGACAGAGCGCGCCGTCACGGAAGACATCTACGCGCTCGCGGAGAAGGAATTCGGCGTCAAACAGCACTGGCACAAGCGCATCGTGCGCGCCGGTCCCAACACGGTGACGACCTATTACGACGAGCCGGCCGATCGCATGATTGCCGCGGACGACACGGTCTATCTCGATTTCGGGCCGGTGTTCGAGGAGTGGGAAGCGGATCTCGGGCGTTCCTATGCGCTGGGTCGCGATCCCGAGAAGAAGAGGCTCGTCGCCGATCTCGAACGCATTTTCTCAATCGTGCAGACGCAATATTGGGCGCGGCCGGCGATGACTGGTGCGGAGCTGTACGACCTCGCGAAGGCGGAGGCTGAGAAGGCGGGCTGGCTGTTCGGCAACAATTCGGCGGGGCACATCGTGGGCGAATTTCCCCACGCGCAGATTCCCGGCAACAAGGACTTCAATCGCATCGCGGCGGTGAACACGGATTCGATGACGTCGCTCGACGGCAAGGGACGCGCGAAACACTGGATCCTCGAGATCCACCTCGTGGACAAGACGCGGACGTTCGGCGGGTTCTACGAGCGGCTGCTGTGAGGAAATAGGGGGAAGGAAATAGATTGACAGCATACCTATTTCCTTTTTTTCAAAAAACCACATGCCTCGGAAAATGAGGGAAATAGGTATGCTGTCCCCCTATTTCCCGCCACTTCCGTAGGGCCGCGTGATCACTTCGAGGAAGTGGCCTGAGGGATCGGGGAAGTAGACGCCGCGGCCGCCGTCATTGTGGTTGATCTCGCCGGCGCGGCGGCGCGCCGGGTCGGCCCAGTAGTCGAGCTTCTTTTCGCGGATGCGCGCGAACACGGCGTCGAAATCCTGCTCGCTGATCAGGAAGGCGTAGTGCTGCGGCACGATCTCGCCCGAGCGCTCGGCGAAATCGAGCGACACGCCATTGTCGAGCTCGACGACGTCGAAATGCGCGAATTTCTTCGGCTCCGGGCGGCCGAGCATCTCGGCCAGGAACCGCGAAGAGGTTTTCTGATCCTTGCACCAGACGATGGTGTGATTGAGCTGCGCGGCCATGTCGTCCTCCCGATTGTCTCCATGAGTTGGCGGGCGCGAGTACGAAGTTCAAGCCTGCATCATCCGCCAACGGGCGTCGCCGCGAAAGAGGAACTGCCGGCGCGCCAGGTCCCATTCCGATCACGTGTTCAGCTCGCTCTCGGCGAGTTCGGCGATGGCGATGCCGGTGGCGGCGTCTTTGTCGTGGCCGACGTCAATGCTCCAGACCGCGCCGAGTGCTGAGTAGGTGAAGATCCATTCGAGAAGGCGGCGCGGATCGAGGTGCGCCTCGTGCGACACGAGCGCGAGCTGGCGGCGCAGGCGTCCCGGCACGAGGGCCGTCGCGGCATCGGGATTGCGGAACAGGTTGGCGAATTCGAAGGCGCGCTCGCCGATGAGGCCCTTGGGATCGATGACGAGCCAGCCGCGCGGGCCGGCATCGAGGACATTCTCGTGGTGGAAATCGCCGTGCAACGGAACGATCTCCTGCTGTTGCGCGAGAAGTGCGTTCGCCAGCGGCAAGGCGCGCGCGAACACGCCGCCCTTCTGCTCTGCGCCGCGTGAGAGCGCGCGATACCATGTGGACAATGGCAGGAGACTCGAAGGCGGTGGCGAGGCGCGTCCGGCGTGAAGCGCGGCCGCTGAGCGGCACAGAATGCGCGTCGCGTCGTCGTCCTGTCCCGCGCGCACCATGGCCGCAAGACTGCCGGATCCGCTCGCGCGTTCCATCAGGATCGCCGCGTCCTCGCGCGCGAAAACCGACACGGCACCATCGCCGCCATACCAGGCGAGCAAATCGCTGCCGCGAATTTCTTCTTCGCCCGAAGCGATTTTCAGGATCGCGGGACGGCCTTCGCTCAGAACGGGAAGAAGTTCGCTGCCGAAGCGCGTCGTGAATGCCGCTCCGTCGGGAACGAGGCGCCAGCGCGCGAGCCAGGGTTCAAAGATCTCCATCGGGGACAGCATACCTATTTCCCGCTTTTCCTTGGCGTCGCAGGAATGCCTGCGGTGCGGAATGCGGGAAACAGGTATGCTGTCCCCGATATTGCAGGAGACGATCGATGTTCCAGGGCAAGGTGTGGTGGGTGACGGGGGCGTCTTCGGGGATCGGGGCGGCGCTGGCGCGGGCGCTCTCGGCGGAGGGCGCGCGGCTCATCCTGTCGGGCCGCAACGTGCAGGCGCTCGATGCGATCGCGGAGCGCCTGAACCACGGATCGCTCGTGCTGCCGTTCGAGGCGACCGAGTTCGCGAAAATCCCGGCGCTCGCGGAACACGCCTTCCGCTGGGCGAAGGAGCAAGGCTCGGGCATCGACGGCCTCGTCAACAATGCGGGCATCTCGCAGCGCTCGCTCGCGGTCGACACCGCGTTCGAGGTCTACCAGCGCATCATCGACGTCGATCTCCTCGCGCCGATCGCGCTGACGCGTGTCGTGCTGCCGCGCATGGTGGCGCAGGGTTCGGGACACATCGTGGGGATTTCGAGCGTCGCGGGCATCGTCGGTTCGCCGCTCAGGAGCGCATACAGCGCGGCCAAGTTTGGGCTCATCGGCTATCACGACAGCGTGCGCGCGGAGACGGCGCATTTGGGGCTAAGGGTGCTGGTCGTGGCGCCGGGCTCCGTGCGCACGGAGGTGTCGAAGAACGCGCTCGACGCCAACGCAAAGCCGCGCGGCTTCAGCGACGCCGCGATCGACAATGGCATGCCGCCGGAAGAGGCGGCGCGGCGAATCCTCGAGGCGCTGAGAAACGATGTGCGCGAGCTGATCCTGGCCGACGGGATGGAAGCGGCGATCGCGCAATTGCGCCGTGCCGATCCGAATGCGCTGTTCGACCGGATGGCGGCGTTGGTGGCGCAGGGATATGCAAAGCAGCTGGGGGCGGAGAAGACGTAGGACAATCCACCCAACCGTCCGTTTGTTATGATTCAGAGCGCGAGGTGGAAGAACTGGTTGAAGTCGCTCGGCTGGTAGTCGGCGAAAGGGGCGCCTTTGACGAAGCCGCGCTTCCTGTAGAGCGAGAGCGCCGCTGCGAATTCCGGGCCGTCGCCGGTCTCCAATGACAGCTTGCTGAGGCCGCGGCTTCGGGCTTGCCCGATGATGTGCTCGAGCAGCGCAGCGCCGACGCCGCTCTTCAGGTGATCCGGATGGGTGCGCATGGATTTCACTTCGCCGGTCGTCTGATCGAGCTGCTTGAGCGCGCCGATGCCGCACAGGGCGTTGGCGCGCCACGCGCTCCAGACCGTGACGTTCGGCTCCTGCAGGCCGGAGAGGTCGAGCACGAAACAGGTGCCCGGCGGGGACGCCGCATGCATGCCTTCGAGGTGCAGCTTGACGAGCGCCCGCACCGCGTCTCGGGAGAGATCGTCTTCGACGATGGTCATGCGCTCGGTCATTTGGCGAGGAGCGTATCGCGGACGCGGGCGAGAGTCTCTGGCGCGATGCCGGCCTTGCCGGTGAGGAAGGGCTCGATGCCGCCGGCTTCGTCGACATGGCCCAAGGCGCGCTCGATATAGGCCTGCTCGACGACGAAGATCGGCAGGAGCGCCTCTTCGTTCCAGTGGCCGATGGGCGTCATGGACACGACCTGCGAGATGCGCTGCTTCATATTCTTGTCGGCGCCGTAGAGCACCTGGCTCACCATGAAATCCTCGATCACGTTCTCGCGCGGCACGCCGAGCGCGAGCAGGATGAGGGCGCAGGTGACGCCGGTGCGATCCTTGCCGCCGCTGCAGTGATAGAGCACCGGAAGCGTGCCTTCGGCGAGCTCGGAAAAGATGGTGCGGTAGACCGCGAGCGGCCCGGCCTCGGTCGCCATGCGCGAATACATCTCGAGCATGATGGCGCGCGAGAGCGCCGCGTCGTGGCGCGCATTCGCGTCGAGCGCGATCTTCTGGAAGGTCGAGGGGCCGGCTTCGTCGAGGAAGAGCGGCGAGCGCGCGATTTGCGGCGCGTTCGGGCCCGGCCAGGCGGTCGGCGCAAGCTGGGATTCGGACTCGCGGCGCAGGTCGTGGACGCGGCGGATGCCGTGATCAGACAGCCGTGCGTAATCGTTCGGTGTGAGCTCGGAGAGCTTGTCGGAGCGGAACAGGCGCCGCCAGGCGACGGCCCTGCCGTCTTCTGTGCGGTAGCCTCCGAAGTCACGGAAGTTGCTCGCGCCCTCGAGCGGGATGTGGCGGTCCATAGTGCTCCGGGGGCCAAGTGAAGCAAGATTATGTGACAGGCGTCGAGGCTGCCTCCAGTCGCAGAAGCCGCGGCATACCCGCAACTTGAAGAAGAATGCCGGGGCTGCTAAACGCTCCATACCCGATATTCTAAAACGAGAGTTGCGATGAGCTCTGCCGCCGAGTTGCCAGCGAAAACCGCAAAGCGCCCGATCGACAAGGAAGCGCTGCTCAAGAAGTACCGCGCCGAGCGCGACAAGCGCCTGCGCGCGGACGGCAATGCGCAATACAAGCGGCTTGAAGATCACTATCCCGAATATGCCGAGGATCCGTACACGCCGTTCGTCGAACGCGCGCCCAAGACGGATCACGTGACGTTCGCGTTCGTGGGCGGCGGCTTCGGCGGCCTCGTCACCGGCGCGCGCCTCGTCGAAGCCGGCATCAAGGATGTGCGCATCATCGAGAAGGGCGGCGATTTCGGCGGCACCTGGTACTGGAACCGCTATCCGGGCGCGATGTGCGACACGGCCTCGATGGTCTACATGCCGCTGCTCGAAGAGACGGGCCACATGCCGAGCGAGAAATACGCGCATGCGCCCGAGATCCTCGCGCAGTGCCAGCGCATCGGAAAGCAGTT
>DATJWL010000059.1:0-14180 GCA_035501215.1 Casimicrobiaceae bacterium | reverse complement strand
AGCCGCACGAGGTCGTCGCCTTGCGCGAGCGAAATCTTTACCTGCGGCAGCGTGCCGCGCGGGCGCTCGATCCGTTCGGTCGGCGCGATTACGGTCGCCTGACCCGAGATCACCGTCCGGCCCTCCTGGTCGGTACAGCGGCAATCGAGGACGAGCCGGTGATCGGCTTCCTCGCGTGCGGTCACCGTGATCGCGATGGTCAGCGTGTCGCCGACGCGAATCGGGCCGTGGAAGGTCAGTGTCTGGCTCGCATACGTCGTGCCGGGTCCGGGCAGGCGCGTGCCGAGCACGGCCGAGATGAGGGCGGCTCCCCACATGCCGTGCGCAACCACGCCATGGAACCGCGTGGCATCGGCGAACTGCGCATCGACGTGCGTGGGATTGACGTCGCCCGACATCGCGGCGAACAGCTGGATGTCCGATGCGGTGAGCGTGCGCTCGATGCTCGCGTGGTCGCCGACGGCAATCTCGTCGAACGTGCGGTTGCGGATGACCTCGAGGTCGTTGCTGGCAAGCGTGCTGGTCACAATTTGCTTTCGAAAAAGATCAGGCGAGGATGTGGAACCCGCCGTCGATGTAGTGAACGTCGCCCGTAATTCCGCGTGCAGCGTCGCTCACGAGGAACGCGCACAGCGATCCGACGTCGTCGATCTCCGCCTCGCGCGCCAGCGGCGCGCGCCGGCGCGCCTCGGCGAAGAGGTCGTCGAACTGCGGGATGCCGGAAGCGGCGCGCGTCTTGATCGGTCCGGGCGACACGGCGTTGACGCGGATTCCGCGCGGTCCGAGCTCGGTGGCGAGATACCGCACGACCGCTTCGAGCGCCGCCTTCACGGGACCCATGACTCCGTAGCGGGGCACGACTTCCTCGGCGCCAAGGTAGGTCATCGTGAGCAGCGCGCCACCGTCGTCCATGAGCGGTTCGGCGAGGCGCGCCATGCGCATGAACGAGTGACACGAGATGTCCATCGCACGCCCAAAGCCTTCGCGAGACACGTCGGCCACGCGCCCGTGCAGGTCATCGCGCGGTGCGAACGCGATCGAATGCAGCACGAAGTCGATGCGTCCCCAGCGTTCGCGGATCGCGGCGAATACGGCTTCCATGGCCTCCGGCTCTTCGACGTCGAGCTGCATCGCGATGGGCGCGGCGAGCTCGCGCGCGAGCGGCTCCACCCAGGAACGGGTCCTCTCGTTGATCCAGGTCACCGCAAGCTCGGCGCCGCAGTTGCGGAACATCCGGGCGCAGCCGTAGGCGATGCTGTTTTCGTTGGCGATGCCCACCACAAGGCCCTTGCGGCCGGCGAGCAACGACTGCGACTGCACATCGACGATCACTTGATTTCTCCATTGGGAATACGCGCGAGCTGCACGTCAACGGTCGCCTGCTTCCCGCTTCTGACGATCTCCATCGGAACGTGAGTCCCCGGCTCGTTGCCGATCTGGACGCCGTTCACGTCCTGCGCGTGACGCACCGGCTTGTCGCCGACGCGCACGATCACGTCGCCGGCCGCGAGCGCGGCGCGATCGGCCGGGCTCCCGCGTTCGACGGCGACCACGATTGCGCCCTCCCCGCTCGGCGCTGTTGCGGTCGTGGCGCCGAGCCACGAGCGCACGACGCGTCCCTTCGCCTTTAGGGCCGCCACCACCGTTTGCACGAGATCGCCGGGGATCGCGAAGCCGATGCCTTCCGACCCGCCGCTTTTCGACAGGATGATGGTGTTGATGCCGATCAGGCGGCCGGCCGTGTCGATCAGTGCGCCCCCCGAGTTCCCGGGATTGATGGCGGCATCCGTCTGCACGAAATTGTCGACCGGCTCCGTTCCCCGGCGCACGATTGCGCTCACGATGCCTTGCGTCACCGTCTGGCCGATGCCGAACGGGTTGCCGACGGCGAGCGCGACGTCGCCCACCGCAACGTCGTTGATGTCCGCGAAGACGATGGGTTGCAGGCCGTCGCCGTCGATCTTGAGGAGTGCCAAGTCGGACACCGGGTCCGCTCCGACGACCTGCGCAGCGTAAATCGTGCCGTTCACATGAGCGACGGCAAGCTGCGACGCTTCCTCGACGACGTGGTAATTGGTCACGATGTAGCCGTCGCGGTCAACGATGACGCCCGACCCGAGCCCTTGCGCGACGACCTTCGGCGCGAGAGGGAGTGCCGATTTCGCCGCGTGCGCCGAGTGAACCGTGACGACCGATGCGGCGGCGCGCGACACGGCATCGCGGTAGCTCACGATGCGCGGTGCGCCGTACGGATAAGGCGACGGTACCTCCGCGCCCTGCGCCGTAACCCCGGAGACGCCGATTGCAGCGCACAGCGCAAGGTGCACGAACCGTTGCATAGGTCGATTCATCGCGATTTCCGTTCTAAGTTCGAGCGTAGCCGGGAGCGCCCGTCGAGTCGTCAGCGAACCGTCGCCATTGCGTCCGGATTGCATTGCGGAAGTCGAAGCGGCGCGCGCGACGCGCGGGGGCGGCGGCCAGGTCGAGCACCAGCCGGCGCGTGCCGTGGTCCATCGATTCGCCCAAGGGCAGCTTCGACCGCCGGAAGACCTCGAGCATCGGCCCGTTCTCACTCAACACGTGAGCGAGGAGTCTGCGGACGCCAGCATGTCGTGCGGTCGCTACGAGCTCGCGCAGGAGGAGCGTTGCGGCACCGCGCCCCTGGTATTCGTCGGCGACGGTAAACGCGACTTCCGCGAGGTCGGCCTCGCTTGCGACGCGGATATAGCGGCCCACCGCGATCAGACGTTCCTCGCTTTCGTCGCCGACGGTCAGGACGATCGCGACGTGGTCGCGGAAGTCGATCTCCGTGAACCGCCGCAGGTCATCGATCGTCAGTTCGTTCACCAGATGGAAGAACCGCTGGTAGACGCTGCGAGGCGACAGCCGTGCGAATGCCGCCTGCAGCCGCGCCTTGTCATCGGGGCGAATCGCACGAGCACAAATCGCGGTTCCGTCACGCAGGACTGCCCTGGCCGGGAGCCCGGGGAGGAGGCAGTCCGGATCGACGCTCACGTCATCTCTCCATTCGCTCAATGGGCGGCCGGCCTCGTCTTCGCGTTTCGCGCGACAGGCTTACGCACGCTCGCCGCCTTGGCCGATCCGTTTCCGCGCGCCTTCTTACGTGGAGGCGTCGTCCCTGCGAGCACGTCGCGAATGCGCGCGAGCATGGCGACTTGCGCCGGGGAGGGCTGAATCCGCTGCACGCGCTTGTCGGCCAGGACGCGATCGAGCAGCGACAGGAGCCGCGCCCGATCGTGCGGATCGCGCAGCAGCGAGGGCAGCGTCGTCACCGCCCCTTCCGGCTCGTAGCGGGCGATGATCTCCTGCTCCCCGCCGATCCGCCGCGCCTGGTCGACAGGAAGATCCGGCAACAGGTCGTGGTACTCCGCGAGGAGGTCGTGGGCGAGCTGCACCCGCGAAAGCGGCAGCGGCTCGTCCTTGTGCGCCATGAGCACCGCAACGCGCGCGAGCGCCTCGGCGTAGCCGCCCTTGTCGATCGAGGCGAGCGCTTCCTTGACGAACGAAAGCTCCCGCGGATCGGACGGCAGTGCTTTCGCGTCGGCGCTTGCGTCGTCGGAAAGGTAGAACGCCGCAAGGTTGCCGTAGGTCTGGAAGAACGTCGCTTCCGAGAAGGCGTCGCGCACCGCACGCTGGAAGTCGAGCGAGGCGCTCACGAGCTCCGATACCGTCGCCTCGACCCTGCGCGGCGGGCTTTCCGGGGAAGTCGCCTGCCGGTGCTCCGTCACGGCCTTGGCCATCGGCTCGAGCCACCACAGTGCAGGATTGAGATCGGAGAATGCCCACCGCTGTGCGCGCAGCGGGTGGAACACGCGCGAGAGCTTGGCGCCGTATTCGTTCGCGAACGCCTTCACTACCGGTCGGCCGAAGAGCTCGTACGCGCGCTGGTTGAATTCGGCGATCGCGTTCACCGCAGCGAACGGTTTCTCGTCTTCGCGCTTGAAGCGGTTCATGCGCTTGACGACGTCTTCGAGGCGCAGCTCGACGAAGCTTACGTCGTACGAAGGCTTGCCGTCGTCTTCCGTCTGCTCGATCTTCATTCCATAAAGTCCCGGAGGGAGCGCCTCGATCGAATTCAGCACCGACACGATCTGCGCGTGCTCCTTCTTCGCGACCTTGCCGGAGACGAAGATGCCCAGGTGGCCGATGTCCTCGTGCATGAGGCCGACGATGACCTGGCCGCGTGCCTTGATCTCGTCGGTGCTGCCGTACACGTCGGCAACCCAGTTGAACGCCTGCTGCGGCGGGGTGATGTTGTCGCCCAGCGATGCGAACAGCACGATCGGCACCTTGATCTGGCGCAGGTCGAACACTTCCCCGGGCGCCGCCTTCACCGTGCCCGACCACACCTTGTTGCCGACGAAGAGGTTCTGCGTGATCCACTCGATCTCCTCGCGATTCATGAGGAAGTACCCGCCCCACCAGCGCTCGAACTCGAGGAAGCGCGGCGGCTCGGTGTCGATGTTCGCGAACACGGTGTAGTACTTGTCCCAGAACGTGTTGGCGGGATTGAGGTTCTCGAAGTTCTGCACGAGATACGCGCCGTCGAACTTGCCGTCGCCGATGTCGGCCGCGAGCGAGGACAGCCACGTCCCGCCGAGCAAGCCGCCGGCGTAGCGCATGGGGTTGTCACCCGCGTTTTCGCGCCAGGCGCCGCTCCAATACGACATCGGCGCGCCGACGATGACCACGGGGCCGGTGTCCTCGGGATGCGAAGCGGCGAGCATCATCGCGGCCCAGCCCGCCTGACAGTTGCCGACGATGGCCGGCCTCTCCGCATTCGGATGCAATTCGCGAACGCGATGGACGAATTGGCGCTCGGCGTCGCACACGTCGAGCAGCGTCTGCCCCGGCTCCGGATTGGGGAAGAACACGACGAAGTACACCGGGTGACCTTCGCGCAATGCCACGCCGACTTGGGAATCGTCCTTGAAGCCGCCGATACCTGGGCCGTGGCCGCCGCGCGGATCGATGATCACGTAAGGGCGGCGGTTGGGATCGATCGTGATGCCCTTGGGCGGAATGATGCGCAGCAGCGCGTAGTTGACCGGGCGCGCGAGCGTCCGCCCGTCCATGATCGTCTCGTAATCGAAGTGGAGCACCGGCGGCAAGCCCTGCCGCTCGTGCTCGAGGAAGTTGTTCCCGCGCTTGCGCAGCGTGTCCCAGAAAAGGATGGAGCGCTGCGCGAAGTCTAGGGCGTACTGCCCGGCGCCCGACGCAATCTGCGAGGGCAACATAGGATTCGCTGTGGCGCTACCCCATGCGGTGAACGCGTCTTTCACACGGTCGGTGTAGCGCTCGACCGCGAGCTTCGTGCGCGCCTTGAGCAGTTGCACGACCTTGGCGGATACTTCGTGGCTTTCGGCAAGTGGTTTGGCGGAACTAGTCATGGCAGCGGTCTCATTCGATTGGTGAAAAGGCATCTCATTTGGCGGGCGGATCCGGAAACCACGCGCGCGAGGCAGCCATCAGCAGGTCGCGAGCGATCGATTCGAGCAGTTCCTGCCCGGAGGCGAAGTCGAGCTGGTGACCTGTGACGAAGTTCTCGAGGCGGCCGGCGATGGCGTCGGCCTTGGCATCGGCCCGCAGCTTGACGACGTACGTCCGGCGCGTCGGATATTTGGATTCGGGATTGAGCGTCATGGGGCGTCGTAGGTGAAGAAGCCGCGGCCCGATTTCCGGCCGAGATGGCCGGCGGCGACCATCTGCTCGAGCAGCGGAGCGGGGCGGTACTTGGGATCTTCGAAGTCGTGGTGGAACACCTTCATGACGGCGAGCAGCACGTCGAGTCCGATCAGGTCGCACAGCGCGAGCGGACCGATCGGATGATTGCAGCCAAGCTTCATCGCCTCGTCGAGGTCGTCGGCCGAGGCGATGCCTTGCGAGTACGCGAGCACGGCTTCGTTGAGCATGGGGCAGAGCAGCCGGTTTACGACGAAGCCCGGGGCGTCCTTGACCACGACCGGCGTCTTCCCGAGACGCTCTGCCAAACCCACGGCGGCAGCGACCGTCGCGTCGTCGGTCTTCGGGCCGCGGACGACTTCGACGAGATTCATGAGGGCGACCGGGTTGAAGAAATGAGTCCCGACGAACGCGTGCGGCCGGTCGACGAACGCGGCGAGCCTGCCTACGGAGATCGACGACGTATTGGTCGCGACGATGGAGTCCGCGCGTGCCACGCCATCGATGCGCCGCAGGATGGCGACCTTCAGCGACTCGTTCTCCGTCGCGGCTTCGATGATGAAGGCGCAGTCGCGCAATGCGGCGTAGTCGGATCCGCCACGCAGCCGCGCGAGCGCGGTATCACGATCGGCTGCGCCGATCGCGCCCTTGCTCACCGAGCGCGCGAGGCTTCCGGCGATCGCGTTACTACCCCGGGCGACGCGCGCGTCGTCGACATCGATCATGACGACGGGCAGGCCGGCGACGACGCAGGCCTGAGCGATGCTGGCGCCCATGGTTCCGGCGCCGACGACGCCGATGGTCTGTGGGTTTTCCATGCGGCGTACGGTAACGCCCAGCGCCGTCCGAGTTGTCAGGGAAACGTCTGCGTTCCGTGGGAATTCGGCCGCGCAATCACGATCTTTCGCTTAGGACTTTTCGTGCTGCCGCGCCTAGCATCGGCTTACCTTAGGGAAGATCGGTGCGGCACATGGACATCAAGCTGTCGTCGGGATGGTGGTATCGCGCGGTGGTCATCGTCGCGGCGGTGTGGATCCTGCATGACTTCGCCCAGGCCCTGCTCGCGGCGTGCGTGGCCGCCATCGCGAGCTGGCCGCTCTACAAGCGGTTCGCGATGCGATGCGCACCGCGCATCGGACCCAGCCTGACAGCCTTGCTGTTCACCCTGGCGATGACCGTGTTCGTGCTGGCGCCGATGATCTTCACCTTCGGCGCGTTGCTCACGGAAGCGCAGATCCTGCTCGTCCAGATCGCCGCGGCGGACAGGAGCGGGATAACCGCTCCGGTTTGGCTGCATGACGTGCCGCTCATCGGCACCTGGCTCGCCGCCCGCTGGCAGCACGAGCTCGCGCACCCCGGCGCCCTCATGATGTGGACGCAGCGCATGGATGCGACCGCCGTGCTTGCGTGGGTGCAGTCGCTCGGCCAGTTCATGGCGCGCCACGTCTTCATCATCCTGTTCACCACGCTCCTGCTGTATTTCCTTTACCAGGACGGCGACGAACTCGCTGGCGACATGCGCCGGATCCTTCGCGATACCCTCGGCGAGCGCGCCGAAGCCTATGTCAACATTGCCGCTCGCGCGGCACGAGCATCCGTGAACAGCATGCTGGTCGTCGGCCTGTTCGACGGCCTCGCGTGCTGGGCGGTCTACGCGATCGCACAGGTGCCGCATGCGGCGCTGTGGGCGGCCATCACGGGAACGCTCGCCATCGTTCCGTTCCTCGGATACGTGGCCGTCGCCGCGCTGACGCTGCAACTCGCGATCACGGGTGCCGCGCAAGGCGCTTTGCTGTCGCTTTTGCTGGGCTGCTTGATCCTGCTGTGCGGTGACAAAGTGGTGCGGCCGCTCATCGCCGGCAGCGGCGTCCGCCTGCCCTTCGTATGGGTCCTCATCGGCTGCCTCGGCGGGTTCGAGACGCTGGGCCTCGTCGGGCTCGTGATCGGGCCGGTCGTGCTGGCGCTCACCAGGGAATTGTGGAAGCAGCGGGTTCGCGACATTCGCGACTCCGACGTTGCGCATCGATGCTCACCCAAATCCGACCTACCGGCGATGGTTCGCTGACGACTGCGCGCCTCCGGGCGCGTACCCTCGGAGGCGTCCTCTCAACTCTGTAGGTTTCTGCCATGAACCACCTCAAGCCCCTCCTGAGCTCAGCGCCCGCGCATAGCCTCCTCAGTGCGCGATTCCGCTACACGAGCAGCGCCGCAACCGACATCCGCAAGACGTTCGCGAAGATCCGCCGCCAACAGGCCGCGACCGCGATCGCCGACGACGCACAGCGGGTCATCAGGAAATCGCAGGCAGCGGCGTCGCTGGCCTGCGGCGATTACAAGTGAGGGCACGACGAATGAAAGCTGCGCGCACGCTCGTCGCCATCGCGATAAGCGGATGGCTGCTGGCCGCGGACGCCCGTGCGTCCTCGGTGTCGACCTTTCCCTCGGATGCGGCGGGCGCTCCGGTTACGAGGGCGACGGCGCTGCTGAATGTCACCACACTGGAAGCGCTCGTTGCCGCTTGCGAGGCCGGTGATACGGAGGCCATGAACAGCCTCGGCGTTCTCTACTCGATGGGAACGCAGGTGCCGCGGGATTACCCGGCTGCGCTGTTCTTGTTCCAAACAGCGATCGACGGCGGGTCGAGCAACGCGATGGGCAACCTCGCGACGATGTACCTTCTCGGCTTGGGCGTGCCGCGCGATCCTGCGAACGCCTTTCGGTGGTTCGAGCGCTCGGCTGCGCACGGTAACGCGCAGAGCGCGTACAGTGCGGCCGTCATGGCCGACGAGGGCGTGGGAACCCCGCGCGACCCGCGTCTCGCGCGTACGCTCTACCGCAGGGCCGCCGAGGCCGGATCCATCGTCGCCATGGTCAAGCTCAGCGAGCACAGTGGGCGCTCGACGGACAAGCGCGAACTCATAGACGCTTACGCGTGGCTGCTCGTCGCGGCGCAGTCCGTGGTGCCCGCCGAACTGCAGATGCTCGTGCTGGCACGGACCGACAAGGTGGCGGCGCTCATTCCGGCCGATCGCCGCGATGACGCGAGAGCGCTTGCGACTCGCCGGTTGGCAAGCCTGCGAATGCAGTCGGTAGCGGGTCAGGCCGCGTCTGCGGCGCCGACGATGCCCACCGCGCAGGAAGCTCATCGCTGAGGCGCGCCGGCCGGCAGAAATCGATCCGTCACTCCGATGCGCCTGCGTGGACGTGTTCGTTGGCGTAACCCACGGCGTGACGAATCGCGTCGAGCGGCGTCCGCTGCGAATCGTGATGAATGGCCGCGATGCCGTCGACGCAGCTGCGAATCATGGCACTCAACTCGGCAGTACGCTCGTCGTCCCAACCGCGGCGATGCACCGAGTCCGCGACATAATTGCGAACCGCGTGCAGCGCCCGATCCCATGCGTCCATGGTCGTCATCGCGGCACCCTCTTATTGAGCGAGGCGCATGGTAGGGACGTCGGCAGGCACGATGAGTCGCGCCTCCGTCGCCGCGATGACGTACTGCGGCGTTACGCCGGGCGCGACCTCCTTCAGCAGCAACCCGCGCTCCGTCGTCTCGAGCACCGCCAACTCCGTGACCACGATGCTGACCGGTCGTATCGACGTCAGCGGAAGGGTGCAGGACTTGAGGATCTTCGGCTTTCCCTTCACCGTGTGCTGCATCGCGACGATTACGCGGCGCGCGCCGGTGACGAGATCCATTGCGCCACCCATGCCGGGCACCATCTTTCCCGGCACCATCCAGTTGGCGAGAAGCCCCTGCTCGTCGACTTCGAGCCCGCCCAGCACCGTGATGTCGAGATGGCCCCCGCGGATCAAGCCGAACGACATGCAGCTGTCGAAGCTGCATGCGCCGGGTATGGCGCTCACGAAGCTGCCGCCCGGATCGGCCAAATACTCGTCGGCCAGCCCGGGGTCCTGCAGCGGCTGCATGCCGATCAAGCCGTTTTCCGCCTGGAAGAGCACCTGCACCTCACGCGGCAGATAGCTCGCGACCATCGTCGGCAGGCCGATGCCGAGGTTGACGAGGTCGCCGGTCTTCGGTTCGAGCGCGATCCGCCGCGCGATGACTTCCTTAGCGTCCATTCGCGATCTCCCGTTGCACGAGGTGGTCGACGACGGCGCCGGGCGTGACCACGTCGTCGGGCGGGATCACGCCGATCGGCACGATCTCCGCCGCCTCGGCAATGACCGTCTTGGCGGCCATCGCCATGATCGGGTTGAAGTTGCGTGCCGTCAGCGCATAGCTCAGGTTGCCGAGATAGTCCGCGCGGTGCGCGCCGATCAACGCGAAGTCGGCGGCGATGGGGAGCGCCAGGAGAAATTCCCGGCCTTCGATGACGATCGCTTGCGCGCCTTCGGCGACGAGCGTGCCGACGCCCGTCGGCGTGAGCACGCCGCCGAGGCCGAACCCTGCGGCGCGCACCCGTTCCGCGAGCGTCCCCTGGGGCACCAGCTCGACCGCGATCTCGCCTGCAATCATCTGGCGCTGGGTCTCCGGATTGGTCCCGATGTGCGAAACGACGAGGCGCCGCACGAGCTTGGCGTCGATCAATCGCCCAATGGCGAGCCCCGGGCGGGCCGTGTCGTTGGCAATGACGGTGAGATCCTTCCTGCCTTGCCGCACGATCTCGGCGATTATGCGATGAGGCGATCCGACACCCATGAAGCCGCCGATCATGAGCGACGCTCCGTCGGGGATCTTCTCTACCGCCGCGGACAGCGCGATTCCCTTGTGCATGCAAACCGCTCCTCGGTTGACATGCGACAGGTTAGCGGGCGCCGGCGCGCGAGTTGTCAGCGAAACATCGCCGTTCGGTCGGGATTTCGGCGTGGGGCAGCGGATTACTTTGCGAGCAGCGCTCGCGCTTTGACAACGGCGTCGGTATCGGAGGCCTCGGGCATCGAATCGATGAGCGTCGCCAATGCGCGTCGGTCCTTGGGGTTCGCCGCGCCGCTTGCGCAAAGATCACCGAGCACGATCAATTCGAGCCACGGCGCCTGCTGCGCTCTCGCCTCGTCGAGCGCCTGGCGAATGCCGTCAACCTCGGCATTGCGCTCGCCGCGGGCACGGGCTATCGCGGCGTCCATCAGGCGCAGCTGCGGCAGATAAACACGCTCGTCCATGTCGTTGGCAAGCTGAAGCGCTTCCCGAAGCTGCGCATCGGCTGCGTCCAAGTCGCCCGCGAGAAGGAGCGCCTCGGCTGCGTATCCCAAGATCTCGCTCGAGCCTACGACCATTCCCGTTCGCACGTTCTGTTCGTACGCTTGACGGATCTGCAGGTACCCCTCGCGAGGGTTGCCCATTCGGGCATCCGCCCACCCGCGAAACCAGCGAGAGGCCGACCGCCCATGGGCGAGACCGAATTCATCCACCAGCGTACCGATTTCATCGGCAAGCGCCGCCACGCGTTCCGCGTTGCCGAGGCGCACCTCGAGGAGCGCGCTATACCAATTCGCGACCAGCTGCGCCATCGGGAAACCCCGATCGCGGGCGCGGTCACGGGCACGCTGCAGGCCGGTGCGCGCCTGCTCGACGAAGCCAAGGTCGAGAAGTGGAACGGCGAGCAGTGCGAGCAGCGTCACCTGCGGGTCGACAAGGAATTCTCCCTGCGCGACTTCGAGCTGCTGTGCGGCGTCGAGCCCGCGCTCGAGCCAGTTTCGAGCGGCCCCCGGCCGGCCTTGAAGCTGGTCCACCTGGCCGTGAACAGTGCAGGCGGTCGACAACAGCGCCGGATCGTTCGTCGTCGACGCGAGCGCTTCCGCACGATCCGCGACGGCGAGCGCTTCGGCGTATTCGGCGCGAAGGGTGAGCACGAATCCGTAGGCATGAAGCAGACGCGCGCGCATCGGATGCTCGACAGCATTCTCGATCAGCGAGTAGGCTCGGTCAAAGGCCCCTTTCGCCTCATTGCCGGCGCCGAGGATCCGCATGGCGGCAAGGCCGTGAAGCGTTTGCACCATGACTTCCAGATCGTCGCGCTCTCGACCGTCCGCCGCTCGCTCGAGCAGGCGCGCGGCGTGTGCGGCAATGTCCAGGCACTCCTGCGGGCTTAGGTGCGAAAGCGCGCTCTCCGCACCCTCGGCGTGGTAACGCACCGCCCTTAGCAGATCGCCGCATCGCTCGAAGTGCGTGGCCAGTTCGCCAGCGGTGACCGGCGTTCCGGCAGCGCGCTGTCGTTCGAGAGCAGCGCCAATTTTGCCATGCAGGTCCGCGCGGGTCGACGACGCCGTGCACGCCTCGAGCACTTGACGGAACAGCGCATGCCTGAACGAGTACGTCGACGGCTCGCGACCGCCTTCCTCGCCGTGCGGGGCGGCCAGCCATAACTGCTCGCGGGCGAGCTTGGCGCACATGTCGGCGACCCAGCCGTGGTCCTTCTCGAGCGCTGCGGCGACGATATCGACGCGGAATTGGACGCCGCAAACGGCCGCGGCCGCCAGAAGCGACCGCTGATCGTCCGCGAGCTGGGCGACGTAATGCTCGATGATCGCGGCCAGGTTCTCGGGAACCGCCATTTTCGCCACTTGCTCCGCCGCCACAGGGCCGCCGCGCTCCGCCCGCGCGCTTATTTCTCCCACAACCGACGCCAGGAACAGGGGCATGCCGTCCGTTCTCTCGTGCAACGCGCGCACGAACGCTTCGTCGACCGCAATCGAGGGCGCGCGCTTGGCCACGTACTCCGCGACTTCGCTCTCCGAGAACGCATCGAGCACGATCTCTTCACAAAGCTGGTGCACGCGTAGTTCGCGCCGCAAGCGGTTCAGCGGATTGTCGAGCGCCACCACCTCGGCCAGGCGAAACGTCACGAGCCACATCAGGCGCGCGTTGCCGCGACGTCGCGCCAGGTAGTCCATGAGCTGGATCGTCGCGCGGTCGCCCCAATGCAAGTCCTCGGTGACGAGCAACAGCGGCTTGCGCTCTCCCGAGCGGTCGAGCAAGGCGCCCATTTCGCGAAGCATCCGCTCGGCGGCTACGCCCGCGAGCTCCTTTCGCAGGACCTCGCGCTCTTCCGCGCTAGTGAACCACGGCATCTGCAGGAGCCAGGTCGGCGCCACCGCGCGCAGGAGCGGCACGAGCGTGGCGTCGACGCGACATAGCTCGGATAATGCTTCGAGGACGGGGAGATAGGGCTCACCGGTTCCATAGTGTTCGACGCATTGTCCGCGCGCGCACATCACGTCGCCGAGGCCGGCGATGAAGTGCTCGATCAGGCTCGTCTTGCCCACGCCGGCTTCGCCCGCGACCCAGACGATCTCGCGCCGGCCGGCGCACGCCCGTTCCCAGGCGCGCGCGAGCCGCGACAACGGCTCCCCCCGACCGACGAACGATGCATCGTTCGGCGGCTGGAACGCCGGCACGGAGCTACCGGCACGCGGGACAGCGACATCGGTGGCGTCGGCGATGAAACGGTAGCCGCGTCGCGATACGGTTTGGATGAATCGTGGCTGGCGCGCGTCGTCCTCGAGCGCGGTGCGCAACTCGCTGATCGCCGTGCGCAGGACGGAATCGCTGACGAACTGGTGGCCCCAGACCTCGTCGAGCAAGGCGTCCGTGCTGAGCAGCGACCCGCGCTTGCGGGCAAGTGCGCACAGAACCGCGAACGGCGTGGGCGGGAGGGCGATCGCAGCACCCTCGCGCGACAGGCTTGCGTTCGCTTCGTCGAGTTCGAACGGGCCGAAGCGGAGCCTGATGGGATCCGGCTTGGCGGTTGACTCAGCGCCGGCCGTGCGTCCTGCCATTTTTCGGTGCGACCGCCGTGATTAGATCGCTGGGGGATGGAGAAGACGTCAACGCCCTACCCCTAACGCGCCTCCTCGCAATACTGCAGTGAGGCGTCGTGGCACTCCTCGGCGCATTGTACCTTGCCGAAAGCGTCCATCGCCCACCGCCGCCTGGTCTCGTCGAGCCCTTGATGCGTCCCGTATCGTCCGCCGCACAGTAGCCGATGCCGCACACGATGTTCCATACTGCTCGCGCATGGCGCCTCCGCCCTCGCGAGCGCAGAACACTTTCCGAACGAGCGCCGAAGGCGCATATCAACATCAAACGATCGGTCATAGGTTGCTCGGTCCGTCGGCCGGTTCAGAATGGCCTCTGAAGACGCAACATAATGAGTTTCACAGCCTGCGGTCGTAAGCGTTAGGTCGCGTTCGGGTAAGGAAGTTGTGAATCGGATTCTCGAGAAACAACGGTCCTTTGGACCGGGTTCTATTCAGTGCATCGCAATTGACGGCGGGAGGCCGTAACTGCGCGTATCTCTGATGAAATAGAACCCGCGCGCATGCTATAAGCTTTTGATTCTAATAATAAATCATACGAGCAGCGCGCCATTCTGTTAGACAGCATGGCTTCCTGCTAGAGGGAGGCGGCCTGCCTCCTCGGTATCGTGGATTGCGTGGCGAGCCACGTAGAGCCACACGTTGAGCACCAAGGCGTCAACCGGAAAACAGGAGGCAGGCCATGGCTGGAAAGT
>DATJWL010000058.1:0-16692 GCA_035501215.1 Casimicrobiaceae bacterium | reverse complement strand
GCCCACCATCCTCGCCGGCGTCAAGACCTCGGCGGTGATCAATGTCGGCACCGCCACCATCGCCGCGTTCATCGGCGCCGGCGGCTACGGCGAGCGCATCGTCACCGGCCTCGCGCTCAACGATCACGAGATGCTGCTTGCCGGAGCACTTCCGGCCGCGGCCCTGGCGTTGCTGATCGAGGGCGCGTTCCGCTTCGGCGAGCGGTGGGTGATCCCCGCGGGATTGCGCAGCGGCGCCATCGCTTGACCGTCTCCCGGCTCCGGAACACAATCCTCCGCATTCACAAGAGCACGCGTCGAAGCGGCAGCGTGCCGAATTGGAATGATTCTAGGAGGAGCGATGAACGATCGGATCGGTATTCTCGCGGCGGCCGCGCTCGCGGCGCTGTTCGCCGCACCCGCCGCCGCACAGCAGGTCACCATGATGACCGGCCCGCAGGGCGGATCGTGGATTCCCCTTGGCGGGGCGCTCAAGAGCATGTGGGAGGGCGCGGTTCCTGGGCTGCAGATCCAGCAGCAGCCCGGCGCCGGCATCGCCAACGTGCGCGGCGTCGACGAAGGCAAGGCACAGATCGGCTTCGCGAACTCGTCGACGACCGTGGATGGCATCGAGGGCCGCGCGCCGTATCCGAAGAAGGTCACCCACGTCTGCCAAGTGGCGAATCTCTATCCGCAATATTTCCAGGTCGTGGCGCTGGCGGACGCCAAGATCAATTCCTTCGCCGACCTGAAAGGCAAGATCCTGGTGACGCAGCCGAAGGGCAACACCTCCGAAGCGCTGACGGCCGACGTGCTGAAGAGCAACGGCATGACCTATCAATCGCTCAACAAAGTGAACTTCCAGGCCTCGTACACCGACGCGGTCGACATGATGAAGGATGGTCACGCGCAGGTGTTCACGCTGGGTACGACCGCGCCGGCCTCGGCGGTCATGGATCTCGCCAGCGCGCGCGACATCAATCTCGTGCCTGCCGACGACAAGACATTGCATGAACTGCGCAGCGGCAATTGCGGCTACCAGAAACTCACCATCAAGGCCGGCACCTATCCGAAGCAGGACAAGGACGTGCCCGCGATCGGCTACTCCACGCACATCGTGGCTGCCTGCGACCTGCCCGAGGACGTCGTTTACAAGATGACCAAGGCGATGGCGACGCACATCGCGGACATGGCCGCGGTGGTGAAGCCGATCTCTGGACTCACGCCGAAGGACATGGCGGCGGACATCTGCGTGCCGTTGCACAAGGGCGCCGCGAAGTACTACAAGGAAGTGGGCGCCATGTAGCGGGTTCGCTCCACAAACGAGGGCGGGGCGGCTCGAAGCCGCCCCGCTTGCTGTCCGCGGCCGGGAGATCGAGAGTGTCCGAGGTTATCCCCACCACCATCGTCTCCGATGAAGCGCAGCCCACCACGCCGACCAGCGTGGCATTGCGCTGGCTCATCAATCTGGTCGCCGTAGCGATGTCGCTGTACCACATGTACATCGCCGCCTTCGGTCCGCCCGAGGCGATCATCTTCCGCGGCACGCACCTGCTGTTCGCGCTGACGCTCGTCTTCCTGCTCTATCCGCTGCGGCCCGGACGCTCGGCCGCCTGGCGCAGCGCCGATGTCCTGCTTCTCGCGCTGGGCTACGCCTTCGTCCTGCACATCTTTCTCGACTATGACTATTTCATCAACCGCATCATCTACATCGACGACCTGACCGCGTGGGACAAGTTCTACGCGGTGATCGCGGTGGCGATCGTGCTGGAGGGGACGCGGCGGGTGATCGGCCTCGCGCTGCCGCTGACCGCGATCGGGTTCCTCATCTATGCCGCCTTCTTCACTCGCATCACGCCGCAGGTGTTGATGGAGCAGCTCTATCTCTCGACGGAGGGAATATTCGGCTCGACGCTCGGCGTCTCGGCGAGCTACGTCATGCTGTTCGTGCTGTTCGGCGCGTTCATGGAGCGCAGCGGCACGGGACAGCTCTTCATGGACTTCTCGATGTCGATCACGGGGCATACCGCAGGCGGGCCCGGCAAGGTGGCGATCGTGTCCTCCGCGCTGTTCGGTACGGTGTCAGGCAGCGCGGTCGCGAACGTGATGGTCGACGGGCCGATCACGATTCCGCTGATGAAGCGCACCGGCTTCCGTCCGCCGTTCGCTGCCGCCGTCGAAGCGGTGGCGTCCACGGGCGGACAGCTCATGCCTCCGGTCATGGGCGCCGCCGCGTTCGTGATGGCGGAATTCCTGGCCGTGCCGTACGCGCAGGTCGCGCTGTGGGCGGCGATCCCGGCGGTCCTCTACTACGTCGCGCTCTTCTTCGCGGTGCACTTCGACGCCAAGCGCTACAAGCTCGCGGGGGTGCCGAGATCCGAGCTGCCCAGGTTTACCAAGGTCATGGCGGCGCGCGGCCACCTGTTCATTCCGATCTTGATCGTTCTCTTCGGTCTCATGCTCGGCTATTCGGCGCCGCTTTGCGCGCTGACGGGCTCGCTCGCATGCATCCCGATCGCCCTGCTGCGCAAGAGCACGCGAGGAGGCATCGGCTGGCGCAACGTCTTTGACGCGCTGGTCGACGGCGCGCGCAACACGCTGTCGGTGGCGATGGCGTGCGCCTGCGCGGGCATCGTCATCGGCTGCGTCACCATAACCGGCCTCGGAATCACCTTCACGCAGTTCGTGATCGCGTTGGCGCAAAACTCGCTCGTGCTCGCGCTGGTGTTGACCGCGCTCGCAGGCATCGTTCTCGGCATGGGCATGCCGACCACGCCCTCCTACATCGTGATGGTGTCGCTGCTCGTACCCGCGGTGATCAAGATGGGCGCCATCGCGCCGGCGGCGCACATGTTCGCGTTTTATTTCGCGATCCTGTCGGCGATCACGCCGCCGGTCGCGCTGGCGGTGTTCGCGGCGTCGGGGCTGGCTAAATCGGATCTGTGGAGGACCGGCTGGGAGGCGGTGCGCATCGCTGCAGCCACCTACATCGTGCCGTTCATGTTCGTCTTCGAGCCGTCGATCATGATGATCGGCGACTGGTTCACCATCGTCACGTCGACCGCGTCGGCGATCGTCGGCGTCATGTGCCTCGCCGCCGGAACACAGGGTTACCTCTTGCGCGTCGCGAAAGGCTGGGAGCGCATCCTGCTGCTGATCGCCGCGGTGCTGCTGATCAAGCCCGGCTATATCTCCGACGCGATCGGACTGGCGTTGCTCGCGGTCGTCTTCCTGGCGCAGCGAGCGGGACTACGGGCGACGGCGACGTAGGGCTAGCGCGCGGACGCGCGCTTCGTCGTTTCGGCCTGCGCGACCTTCGCCGTCTCCGCGCGGGCGAAGTTCGCCGCTTCCGGCCGCGCGAGCACGTTCGCTTGCGCTTCCTGCGTGAGCGTGCCGCAGTCGGCATCCTTGGCGCCGCCGGTGTGGGTGAGGGCGATCTCGCCGTTGCTCGTGGCCAGCATCTCGGCGACCGAGTTGCCCGTCGTCGCGAAGCGTGCGCGGCCGTCGACCTTCCCGGCCGAGCCGTGCGGCGGCTTGAGCTTCGGCACGAGGTCCTTCAATGAGAAAGGCTTCCACGAGAATTGCTTCCACAACTCGACGTGCAGATCGCCGTCGATCTTGACCTCCCGGTCGAGCTTGACGCTCAAGTAGCTCGCCACCGGGCCGCGCAACCAATTCCACTGGAACGCCGACACGGCAATCGCAAGCAGCCCGAGGAGTGTCAGAAAAATCAAGGCTCTTTTTGACATGGCGAAAACAGAGCCTGCTGGTGCTACGTAAAGTTGGAATCGCGACGGAGTGAGAAGTTTCCGTAGGGACTTGTAGGACGATGCCTGTAATCCACTCGCGCGTTTTGCTTACTTCGCAGCGTGCTCCCAGCCGCGACAGCCGTTGAGGAAGAGGTTCACGACGTTGCGGCCCCAGGCGTCGACCTCCGCTTTCGTCATCGGCACGCCGAGTCCCGCGGCGCGGCGCTGCGGCAGTGCGAGGACCATGTAGAGGAATTGCTCCGCCGCGAAGCGCGGGTTGTCGATCACGAGCCCCGCAGCGCGCTTCTCGCGCTCGAGGACGCCGGCGATGAGACCAATCGCCGCCTCCGCCGCGCCCTCGCGATTCACGACGGCGGCGAGCTTGGGAAATCGACCCGATTCTCCGACGATCAAACGATGCAGCGCCACCGCCTGCGGCGTGAGCGCGGCATTCAGGATCATCGCGGCGAGCCGCTCGAGGATCTCGCGCAGGTCGACGCCGTCAAGCAGTGGAACGCCGGCCGGCGGACGCAGCTGGCCGATGATGCGATGCACGACGGCACTGAAGAGCGCAGGCTTGTCGGGGAAGCGATGATAGAAGGTGCGCTTCGAAATCCGCGCATGCCGCGCGACCGCCTCGATGCTCGTCGCGCCGTAGCCGTGCGAGAGAAAGAGCGGCGTGGCGACTTCGAGGATGCGCTCGCCGAGCTTCTCCGCCTCGTCCTTCGACGGACGACCGCCGCGGCGCGCCGGTCTCGCGGCGGCATGAGAACGCTTCTTCTCCCCACGCGACGACGGAGCGCGCGGCTTCGAGCGCGTCATTCCGCGATCACGTCAACGGCTGTAGTCGTAGTAATAGCTGGGCGCGTAATAGCTGGGCGCGGGAGGCGACTGATCGTAGTAGTTCGATTGCGGCGCATATTGTTGTTGCGGCGCGTATTGTTGTTGCGGCGCGTACTGTTGTTGCGGCGCGTATTGCGGCGGGCGCGGCACGTAGTAAGTGCGCGGCTGCTGCCCATAATAATCGGGAGGCACCGCCGGGTAAGCAGCCGGCGGCGGCGCATAAGTCTGTGGCTGCGAGTAGTAGTACGGCGGCGGATTCGCAGCCGCGGCTGCGGCCGCGAAAGGTGCGGCGACGATCGCGCCGGCCGTGTTGACGACCGCGCCGGCTGCCGTGCCGACCGCGACGGCCGCACCGCCAACGATCGCGGCCGCGCCGCCAACGACGGCTCCGACCACGTCGAGCGGCCAGAGACAGCCGTAGCACGCGACACCGACATGAGTGCCGCCATGACCATAGTAGCCGCCGTGGCCCCAGCTACCGCCATGGTTCCAGCTGCTGCCATGGCTCCAGTTGTTCCCATGGCCCCAGCTGCCGCCATGATTCCAACCGCCCCCGTGCCAATGAGTATCGGCCGACGCAGAGGAGACGGGAAGGACAACGAGAGCGAGTCCGACGAGGCTGCCGAGCGCAGCAGTTTTGAATCGTGTCATGGCGGACTCCTCCTGGGCGGCGCGAATATGCACCATTCGATGGACGGCCACGCTAGCACGCGGCGAAACGAAACGCAACGGTACCGTATCGTTTGTTACGTGCTGTTACAAATCGGTGGCCGGCGCGGCTGTTAATTACACGAAACTCGTGTTACACTTGACTCGTGTCTTTAAAACTACGATGAAAAACGTCACCATCACCCTCGACGAAGAAACCGCCACATGGGCGCGGGTCTACGCCGCGACGCATAACATGAGCGTGTCGCGCCTGGTCGGCGAGATGCTGCGAAGACGGATGGGCGAGCAGCACGAATACGATCAGGCGATGCGGCGGTTCCTGGCCAAGAAGCCCATCAAGTTCAAAGGCCCAGCGAAGGGTTACCCAAAACGGGACGAGCTCTATGACCGTGGCCGTCTTCGTTGACACCAACGTCCTCGTTTATTCCCGCGACGCCCGGGAACCGAGAAAACAGGCGCGTGCCGTCGCGTGGTTGGAATTCCTGTGGCGCCAACAGAGCGGCCGCACGAGTATGCAGGTACTCTCCGAGTACTACGTTACCTTGACGCGCAAGGTGGAGCCCCGCGTGCCCTCAATCGAAGCTTGGGATGATGCCAGCGCGTTACTCGCGTGGCGGCCACAACCGGTTGATGAAGCGGTTATGCAGCGTGGCCGAGAGATCGAGCAGCGATACCGTCTCGTTTGGTGGGACAGCCTGATCGTCGCGGCGGCGCAGCTTCAAGGCTGCGCGCTCCTGCTGTCGGAAGACCTGCAGGATGGAGGCGACTACGGCGGGGTGACGGTCCGAAATCCATTCACGCTCGAAGTGAGCGAGCCGGCCGCGACGTATGCCGTGGCGACTAGCGCGAGAGGACATCCGCAGCGCGGGCGCCCAAAGCGGGTCGCCGCAGATAAACCCGAACCTCGCGCGCGCCTGTAGGGCCGAATTCGTCAGGCGGCGATTCGTTGCGGCGGCAGCGGCTCGACGTCTGCCAATCGCGACGGATCCTGAGCTAGCCGCCAGAGATCCAGCGCTTCCTGCATCCGCAACCAGCTTTCAGGCGAATGCCCGAGCAGCTTGGCGATCCGGGCGGCGAGCTCGACCGACAGATCGCGCTTCTCCGCATCTTCTTCATTAGTTCGTATCCTCAAGATCGATGGAATGGACTTAATCAGCGTACCGCAGGCGTCCGCTGCCGTCCACTTGGCTTGACCCCGAATTGTATATTATGGTAATATACACCGTGATTGACCTCGAGCGCATCGTCGGCTTCGATTGGGATGATGGAAATGGACGCAAGAACGAGAAGCACGGCCTCTCGCAGAGCGAGGCCGAACAGATATTTTTCGACGCGAGGCTCCTCATGGTGGCCGACCCAGGTCACTCGGCCGAAGAAGCGCGGTATCACGCGCTAGGCGCAACGCTCGAAGGGCGCCGCCTCCACGTAACGTTCACGCTTCGGGGCGACGGCACGCTTATCCGGGTCATCTCCGCACGCGAAATGCACCGTAAGGAAAGACAGATCTATGAACGCGAAGACTAAGGTCCCACGATTCAAGTCCGAAGCACAGGAACGCAAGTTCTGGGAAGCGCGCGACAGCGCGGAGCTGATCGACTGGTCCAAGGCCAAGCGGGTCCGGCTGCCCAACCTGAAGCCGTCGACGCAGAGCATATCGCTGCGACTACCGCTCCACACCCTCGAACGGATCAAAGCCGCGGCGAACGCGCGGGATGTCCCCTACCAGTCGCTGATCAAGGTGTGGCTGGAAGAGAAGCTATCGGCGTAGATCAAATCTCGAAACTGTCGCTGCTTAGAGACTCTCACGTGTTCGCCTTCTTCGAACGCCTCGTCGACCCGTACCCAGAAGCGACGCCCTCCACGCCGCCGCGCGGGTTCTTCGCGTTTCTCTGGGCGTGCTCGAAGGGGCTGCGCAAGTACCTGCTCGCCACGACGCTGCTGACCGCGGTGATCGGCGCGTTCGAGGCGCTGCTCTTCGCCTTCCTGGGCAACATCGTCGACTGGCTCTCGAAAGTGCAGCCCTCGCAACTGTGGACACAGGAGCGCGTGCACCTGCTGCTGCTCGGCGCAGTCCTCGCTGCGAGCATTTTTCTCGTGGCGCTGCAGTCGATGGTCAAGCAGCAGACGCTCTTCGGCAACTTCCCGATGCTGCTGCGCTGGAACTTCCACCGCCTGATGCTCGGACAGAGCATGAGCTTCTACCAGGACGAGTTCGCCGGCCGCATCGCGACCAAGGTGATGCAGACCGCGCTCGCCGTGCGCGACACCTGGCTCATCGTCACCGAGCTGCTCGTGTTCGTGGTCATCTACTTCGTGACGCTGCTCGGGGTGCTGGGGCATTTCGACCCGCGGCTCCTCGTCCCCTTCCTCGGCTGGCTGGCGCTGTACGTTTCGTCGCTCTATTACTTCGTGCCGCGGCTCGGCCGCGTGGCGCGCGTGCAGGCGGACGCGCGCTCGCTCATGACCGGCCGCATGACCGACGCCTACACCAACATCGCCACGGTCAAGCTCTTCTCGCACGCGCGGCGCGAGTCGTCCTACGCGCGCACGGCGATGAAGGAGTTCCTCGGCACGGTGCACACGCAGATGCGGCTCGTCACCGGCTTCGAGATCGTCAATCACGTGCTGTCGATGGGGCTCATCGCCGCCAGCGCGGGGTCGACGCTCTGGCTGTGGACGCAGGGCGACGTCGGCATCGGCGCGGTCGCCGCGGCCACCGCGATGGCGCTGCGCCTGAACGGCATCTCGCACTGGGTGATGTGGGAGATGGCTACGCTCTTCGAGCACATCGGCACGGTGCAGGACGGCATCAATACCATCGCGCGCCGGCACGCGGTGGTCGACACGCCCGATGCGAAGCCGCTGGTCGTCACGCGCGGCGACATCCGCTTCGAGCAGGTGAGCTTCGCCTACGGGGGAAAGCGCGATGTGATCGAGAAGCTGGACCTGCACATCCGTCCCGGCGAGAAGATCGGGCTCGTCGGCCGCTCGGGCGCGGGCAAGTCGACCATCGTGAACCTGCTGCTGCGTTTCTACGACGTCGAGAGCGGGAAGATCTTGATCGACGGCCAGGACATCGCGCACGCGACGCAGATCTCGCTGCGCGAGCAGATCGGCATGGTGACGCAGGACACTTCGCTCCTGCACCGCTCGGTGCGCGAGAACATCGTCTACGGCCGGCCCGACGCGACCGAAGACGCGATGCTTGCCGCCTCGAAACGCGCCGAAGCCGACGAGTTCGTCGGCGGGCTCAGCGATCCGAAGGGGCGCAAGGGCTACGACGCATACGTCGGCGAGCGCGGCGTGAAACTCTCGGGCGGACAGCGCCAGCGCATCGCGATCGCGCGCGTGATGCTGAAGGACGCGCCGATCCTGCTGCTGGACGAAGCGACCAGCGCGCTCGACTCGGAAGTCGAAGCGGCGATCCAGCAGAGCCTTTATCGCCTGATGGAAGGCAAGACGGTGGTCGCCATCGCGCACCGGTTATCGACGATCGCCGCGATGGACCGGCTGATCGTGCTCGACCGCGGGCGCGTCGTGGAAGAAGGCGATCATCGCAGCCTCCTCGCGCACGACGGCTTGTACGCGAGGCTGTGGGCGCATCAGAGCGGCGGCTTCCTCGGCGACGAGATCGAAGCTGCGGCGGAAGCGGATGAGGCGATCGCTCAAGCGCGCGCCGAGGAAAATGAGGATGAGATCGCCGCCGGCGAAGTGCGCGCGCGCAAGCCGGAGCCGACGCTCATCGGCCACGATCTGCCGGCGGGGTCGGAGCCGCCTGGCTGAGGCGCGCCTGCGCCAGGGATCACGCGAGTCCGAATTTGCTTCCGGCCGGTCGCGCCGCGAAGCCGAGGACCGGCTGAACGCTCCAGGCCGCTTCATTCGATGGCGGGAACTGCTTGACCCACAGGACGTCCGGCGGCAGCCTTTCGTGCAACTTCAGCGCGAGCCAGGCCGCCTGCAGGCCGCGAATGCTCCCGATGTTGCGCTGCGCCTTAGCCGGATCGTGCTGACGCTGCTCCTTATGAATGCGGAACGACGAGAGGCATTCCTTGAAGTAGACGGCGTCGCCCTTGAGCAGCAGCGCGGCCCAGCTCACCATGTCGATGATGCCGTGGCCTGCTTCGCTTCCAAAGCGGAAGTAATCGGGAGCCAACGCGAGAAGATCGGTCCTGCGGAACAGTGTCGTGCTCGGTTCGCCGATCGTGTTGAGGCCCGCCATGATCATCGCGTTGGCGAGCGTTTGTCCGGCGACGATTGAATCTTCGACGAGAATCGGCGTAGTCGCCGGCTGATCGCCCAGACTCTCGCCTGCCGCATCGATGCGCCGCCGGCGCGAGGTCGCGAGCGTGATGTCGGGCGCGCGGCGGAACGCATCGAGCAGCGACTCGACGCAGGGCGGCGCGAGCAAATCGTCGTCGCAGAGAAACTTGACGAATTCGCCTTCCGCGCGCTCGAAGCAGCGCGTAAAGTTCCCGCGCGGCCCAAGGCGCGTCGCGTTACGCTCATAGCGGAGCGGGAAGCGGTTCTTCCGCGCGTGGACGATCGCCTCGATTTCGCTTCCGGGCGAATCGTCGCAGACAACGATTTCGATCCGGTCGTAAGTCTGCGCGAGCGCGCTATCGAGAGCCGCGGCGAAGAAGCGCGCGTTGTACGCGGGGATGAGGATCGATACCAGAGGGCCGATCGCGAGCTGCCGGTCGGGCTTGGTCAGGTGGAGGGTGGAGGCCGTAGCCGGGCCCGTCCGCGCCACGAGGCCAGCGCGGCCTGCATCGCGAAGGAGATCGCGCGCGGCGTCGGAGTCCGCGCCCGCTCGCACGGCGATATCGATTCGCCCCCCGGGCTGCAGGCTTCTGCGGCACTCGAGAAGAAAATGCAGCCTCGTTGCGGCGTCGACCTCGCCAATGAAATTGCCGCAATCGATGAAGGCGACGGCGCGATCCTCGAACGGAAGTTCCTCCCCCGGACGAAACGGCACGTCGGCTTCCTCGTGCCAATCCATGCGCAGGCAACCGGGACGGAGCACCGCGTCTCCCACGGCGATGGAAAAGCCCTTCATTGCGGCCGCCGCCAAAGGCCCTCGCGCGAGAGCGTCTCCACGTGGCGTGGATCGGCGCTACGGGCGACAAGCGACTCGAAGGCTTCGAGCGCTGCGGGCTGCGGAGAAGGTCCGGGCTCGATTCTGCGCCCAGTGAAGTGTTCGATCGCGGCGCCGACTTCGTCGAACCCGAGCAGCCAGCGATCGACCGTCGCCCCTGTAAACCGGCCGTTGAACTCGTGGATCAGGAGCGCGCCATCCGCGTCGCGCTGGCATTGGATGTTGAGCGGACCGCGCCAGCCTGCCGCCGAGAACGCACGAGCGCAGTCAGTACCGATTTCCGCCGACGTCGAATCGCGATCGGCCTCGACCCATTTCGAACGGCGCATCCGGCTCGCGTTGCGCGTACAGATGACATGCACGACAGCGCCGCCCGGCGCGATCAGGGCCTGGATCGAATGCTTGAGGCCCTGGAAGGTGTGATAGAGCGGAATGCCGGAGGATTCCAGAGAAGCCACGTAGTCGTTGATCGGCCGCGGATCGCCGAGGAATTTCTGCACCACCCAGCCATCGCGCGCGAGCACGCGCTCCAATTGGCCGTCGTTGGCGATCAGATACACGTTCTGCGAAGCGTAACCACTGCGCGGCTTGGCGATGAGCGGAAAGCCGTACGCGCGCGCGAACGCGGCGCGCTCCATCGCATCTGCGGCCGCGATCGTCGGCGCAAAAGGCAGGTCGTGCCGGCGGCTGAACTCGGCGCTCAGCCATTTGTCGGTGATGATGCGCGCCATCTCCGCGCTGCCGCAGAGCAGCCGCCGGGCGAGATCCGGACGCCGGTCGCGCAGGCCTGCGAGGAACAACACATCATCGTCGCGGCAGGGGATGACGAGATCCACGCACTCCTCCGCCATGATCGCGAGGAGACGCTGCTCGAATGCTTCGGGCTCGGCGGCGGTCGGCGGCACAAGGTACACGGTGTCGTAATCGAACACCGCCGGCTCGTGCGCAACCGACGAGGTTGCGATCAGCTCAAGACCGTCGCGGCGGCCCGCGAGTGTAGTCAGCACGTTCTGACCCACCTGCGTGCCCACCGAGAGCACGAGTAGCCGAAGCTTGGACATGGGGAAGGCGATGCGATATTACTCGGGCCCGATATGCAACTCGCCAAGAAGCTTGCCCCATTTCGCATAATCAGCTCGCAGCACGGCACCGAAATCCTGTGCAGAGCCTCCAGCCAGCTCGATCCCTTCGCGGTCGAGCCAGGCGCGGGTTTGCGGTTCGTGCAGGATTCGGTCGAGCGAGCGGTTGAGCCGCCCGACGATCTCGGGCGAGGTGCCTGCAGGTGCGACGAGCCCGAGCCACTTGCGCACGTCAATGCTGCCGAGCCCGGCCTGGGCGATCGTCGGAACGTCGGGAAGCAGCGGCGAACGCCGATCGACGAGCACCGCCAGCGCGCGCAGCCTGCCGGCGCGCACGTGCGGCAGCGCCGACGTGATGGCGCCGAACATCACCTGAACTTCGTTGTTGAGCAAGGCGCGATAGCCGTCCGCCGTCCCCCGATACGGCACGTGGACCAGCTCGATGCCGGCGAGCGCCGCGAAGGCTTCGCAGTCCACGTGGTTGGCCGATCCGATACCCGACGACGCGTAGTACAGCCGTCCCGGGTGCGATTTCGCGTACTCGATGAGATCGGCGACGGAGTAGACGGGCAGCTTCGCGTTGACGACGAGCACCGAAGTCGCGTAGCCGATATTGATGACCGGCGTGAAGTCCCGTAGTGGATCGTAGCCGGGCTTGCCGATGGCATACGCGGAGATGATGTGGGTCGCAGAGGTAGCGAGCAGCAGCGTGTAGCCATCGGCGGGAGCGCGCGCGGCGAGCTCGGTGCCGATCACCCCGGATGCGCCCGGTCTGTTGTCGATGACGACCGGCGTTCGCAGTTCGTCGGCGAGCTGCGCGCCGAACTTGCGCGCCATGAGGTCGCCGGCTCCGCCCGGGGCACTGGGCACGACGATGTGGATCGGCCGCGACGGATAGCCTGACGCCTGCTGCGCCAAGCAAGGCAGCGTCGCCAGCGAGAGCGAGAAAAAAAGCAAGGTCCTCGCGATCAAGCAGCCAGAATACCACGAGCACCGGCCTGAGCCGCATGCCGGCGCTAGCACCATGTCAAACATTGTTTTACCGAGCCGTCAATTTCAAACCGGCGCTGCCGCAGCCCGCCAGCGAGCAGGAGGAACGCCGAATTCCCGCTTGAAGGCTCGGCTGAACGCCGCGGTGGAGCCGAAGCCGGCATCGCTCGCGATCCTCTTCGTGGCGCTGTCGGACGACGCGAGCGCGTCGGCCGCGAGGTGCAGCCGCCACTGTGAAAGGTATTGCATCGGCGCCTGACCCATAAGGCGCGCAAATCGCTCGCCGAGCATGGACCGCGACGCGCCGATGCGCTCGGCGAGCAGATCGAGCGTCCACGGCCGCGCAGGCTGCCCGTGCATCAGCGCCAAGGCTGCGCTGACATGGCGATCCTTGAGCGCCACCAGCCATCCGCCTTCCCGATCCTCGAGCGTGTCGACGTACGAGCGCACCGCCTCGACGAAGAGCAGCTCGGAGAGCTTGCAAAGCACCGCGTGGGTGCCCGGCCTCGCGCCGCGCTCGCCGTCCGATCGTGCTTCGCGCACTGCGTTAGGCAGCAACATCGCGGGGCTGTCGTCGCCGGCGCGAAACTTGACCACACGGGGCAGCGGCGCGATGACGCGATCGGACAGCGTACTGGCACAGGCGAAGAACCCGCAGATGATTCGCGTCGTGCGTCCTCCGCCACCGTGCGCCACGGGCACAACCTCGTCCGCTCGGGTGAGGGAGACCATCGCTTCCGTCGTGATCGTGGGCTTGACATCGACACTGCTGCCAAGCTTATGCACGTCCCCATGCGGAAAACAAACGACGTCCCGCGCGTCGAGGGCGAGAAGCTGCTCGTCACCGACGCGAACGTTGCAAGCTCCTTCGACGATCAGATGATAGGGAATGATTCGGGCCGCGCCGGGGGCGAGGCGCTTTGCTATTTCCGCGGCGGTGGGCGTCTGCACCGACCATGGCGAAGTCAGCTCGGCGTCGAAGAAGGCGGAGCCGCTTAGGCGGATTCCGCTCAGGATCTCGGAGAGTGCATCCATGCGAGCTAGACGTGTCCCCAGAGCTTGCAACGTGGCCAGGACGGCAGATCGATCAACGCTTCCGGAAAGCCGATCAAGACTCCGCAGCGCCGCGCCGCCTCCCCGCCCCTAATATTACCGGTAGGTCGAGAGACCACCAATGGGCACCACGAGTCGTTCAACTTCCATGGAGAAACGCAAAATGAAAACGTCAAGCAAAGCAGCGATCACCAAGACGCTCATCGCCGTCGCGCTGGGCATTCTTGCAAGCACCGCAATAGCTCAAGGAACGAGCGAGGGCTTCGTCAATGCCAAGGACATCCAATGGGGCCCCGCGCCCCCTGCGATTCCCAAGGGCGCGCAGATCGCCGTCCTGCAAGGTGATCCGTTCAAGGCGGGGCCGTTCGTCATGCGCCTCAAGGTTCCGGCCGGGTACAAGATCCCACCCCACTGGCATACCCAGGACGAGAGCCTCACGGTGATCTCGGGCTCGTTCTATTTCGGGAAGGGTGACAAAGCGCAAACCAGCAATGCGCCCACGATCACGGCGGGCGCCTTTCATTACCTCGCTGGGAAAGATCACCATTACCTGGTCGCCAAGACCCCATCCGTGATTCAGATCAACGGCAACGGGCCTTTCGACGTGACTTATATCAACGCCAACGAAGATCCTCAGGCCAAGATGTAGAAAGTTCCAACTACCGCTATCGCGGTGCTGCGGAGATCCACGTCAGCGCGACAAGCGTACCCTCCTCCCCGCGCTTGAAGCGGAATGTGCCGTTCGCCGTGGCAAGGCTCATCTCCGCAGCCTTCTTCTCGATCCCGGCCTCGATCAGCTCCGCCAGCCGGCTCTGCGCAAGCTCCTCGGCGAGAAGGCGCTCGAGGTCGACGCCGCGGCGCCGTTCCAGAAGCCGCGCCATGGCGTGAGCGGAAAGCTGGGCGAAGACGACGAAATGCGTGTTCGAGCTGCGCAGATTGTGAGTCACCGCGACCAGGTCCATCCAGCCCGGCTTCTCTCCGGGCAGAGCCACGACGTGGATGAGAATGCGGCCCTTGCGCTCCGTCGCGAGCAGGCTCTGGCCGAAGCCGTGCTCGACCGCATCCTGGATGGCCCGGGCGCGAACTTCGGGCTTCGCCGACTCGCCCTTCGCTCCGAGGTGGACCGCGGCGATGCGCTCCTTCAGCGCATCGAGGCGACCCAGCGCGATCCGCCTGGCGCTCCGCTCGTCGAGGCTCGGCAGCCTTTCGCCATCCGCAGGGTGTCGGGTGCCCATGGTCGGTTCTGCGTGCGAGCTCTCGCTGCGATCCTCGCATACTAAGGACCGCAATTGAAGTCTACAATCCGCGCTGGAACAAGTAGCCAACCATGCCCCCGCACATCCCTGCTGCCGTCGAGCGCAAAGAGAAGACGCATATCAAATCGCGCCGACGCAAGTTCGGGATCGCCGACGATGCGAAGGAGCTCGGGATCGCGCTCTCAGGCGGCGGCATCCGCAGCGCGACCGTCAGCCTGGGCGTATTCCAGTATCTCGCCCACGAAGAGAAACGCGCCCGCGACGCGATAGCCCAAGAAGAGGCCGACAGAAAGCTCGCCGCCCTGCAGGCCGAGGAGCAGGGCGCGGACCCGGCGCCGGAAACCGAAACTGCGCACCCGCCCCGGCTGCTCTCGCGCATCGACTACTGCTCGTCGGTTTCCGGCGGCGGCTACTTCGCGACGTTTTTCTGCAGCCTGTTCCTGCCCAAAGCCGAGCGCACGAAAGGCGCGCAGGTTACGCCCGACGTCATGTTTGCCAAGCGCAGGGCCGCCGCGCCCGTGCCTTCACCCGACCAGGCGGCGTGGAAACTTGCCGCCGACCGCGCGACCGACGTGCTCTGCGATACGACATTCGACGGCAGCAGGATGACTCCGATGCGCTGGTTGCGCGAGAACGGGCGCTACCTGGCGCCGACGGGCAGCAACGACTATCTGTTCGCGCTTGCGGTCGGGATCCGCAATTTCCTTGCGCTGCATTATGTGATCGCGGTGTCGCTGGTGACGATTTTCCTGCTCTTCGCCGCCGCGCGCGTGTTCGGATTCGCGTACGGCTTCGACTCCTGGTTCGGCGAGGTCGAAGCGCGGTTCCTGCCCGATCGGGGCGCAAATTTCTGGCCGAGTGCGTGGTGGATCCTGCCTATTGCGAGCTTGGCGTTGATCGTCGTTCCCGTCGGCATCGCCTTCTTCCTCGCGCAGACGGAGCGTCTCGGAAAACGCTTTCCCCTGAACCTGCCGCTGATCACCGCGATCGCCATCGCGCCGCCGTGCTTTGTGTATGCGCTCACCGGAGCGTCGCCGCCGCTCGGGTGGCCACCCGCCTGGCCGCCTGCGTGGCCGGCCGCGTGGATCTCGGCGATCGGAGCGGCGGACCTCAGCCTGACTGCGCTCGAAAAGTGGGACTGGACGCGCATCGCCGCCGCGTACATCGCGCTCGCCGTCGTGCTGGCGATCCTCTTTTACGTGCCCGCGAGAATCATGGCCAACTGGCGCGCCCGCGAACCGGCCGCGACGACGATCACGCGAACGAAGTTGTCGCAGTGGCTGCTGGGGCCGTTGATCGTCACGCTGGCACTGGCGGCATTCGCGCTCGTCGACACCATCGGGCAGACCATATACGCGCTGTGGACCGTGGATGCGTACCACAAGTGGCTGGCCGGCGGCGGCGTGATCGCGCTATTGATTCCGCTGCTGCAGAAGCTGTTGCCGCTGGTCACCGGATCGGGCGACCCCACGACCAAGCCTTGGCTGCGGATCCCCTTATCCTCGCTCGCATTCATCGCCGGCGTCGCACTCTTCGTCGCGGTTGCCAGCCTGTGGTCCGCGCTGACGCATGGACTCATCTGGGAGGGCGCGCATCCTGGCGGCGACCCGGGTTGCTGGATGATGATGCCGGAGGACCAGCCGCCACCAGAGGTGTCGCTCGACACCGCACAGCGCATCGTCGTCGGGACATCGGCCCCCGCTGCGGCGTGCGAGCCGGGGGGCGATCCGTTGCCGCCGTCGTCGTGGGCCTGGCTCTTCGTGCCACTCCTGCTGATATCGCTCCTGACGGGACACGGCGTGGGCTTCATCAACCTGTCGTCGCTGCAGCGATACTACGCGGGCCACCTGATGCGCTCGTACCTTCGCGCGTCGCGGTTCGCGGAGGATCCGAACGCCGAGCGCGACGTGCGCAGCGCAGAGCGCACGGACGACATCACGCTCAAGACCTACTACCATCCCAGCTCGCTTGCACCGCTG
>DATJWL010000057.1:0-17824 GCA_035501215.1 Casimicrobiaceae bacterium | reverse complement strand
CTGGGGTCGCTGTACTTGAGGTCATAACATCCGCGCAAGCTGGGGAACATCTGGGCGACCGGCATCCCGGCCTCCTTGCGCGAGGTGATGGTGCGCACCTTGGCTTGGGGGTGGCCCGCGAGCAGCCGGAGCAGCTCGACGCCGGTGTAGCCGGTGCCGCCGACGATGCCGATCTGGATCATGTTGCCTTCGCGCATGGGAGGTCCGATTCTATCACCCAAGGGTGTCATTTATGACAATGGAATAACTCGCCGCCCCGATCACCTTCCAACTTATTTTCCAAAAACCAAGGGCCGCTTGTCGCGGCCCCGGCGTGATCGAGTGGTCGACCGGTCAGCGTTTCGAGAACTGCTTCCGGCGCCGGGCCTTGTGCAAGCCGACCTTCTTTCGCTCGACTTCGCGCGCATCGCGCGTCACGAGCCCCGCCTTGGACAGCGTGGGCTTGAGTTGCGCATCGTAGTCGATCAGGGCGCGCGTGATGCCGTGGCGCACCGCCCCCGCCTGCCCAGACTCGCCGCCGCCGTGCACGTTGACCATGATGTCGAAGGTCGCCTCATGATTGACGAGCTTCAACGGCTGCCGGACGATCATGCGTCCGGTTTCGCGGGTGAAGAACTGGTCGACCGGGGCGTCGTTGACGGTGAACTTGCCCGAGCCCTGCTTGAGGAAGACGCGCGCCACCGCGCTCTTGCGGCGGCCCGTTCCGTAGTAGTAATTGCCGATCATGAGGTCCCTTAAAGGTCGAGCGTCTTGGGTTGTTGCGCGGCATGCGGGTGCGATGGCCCCGCGTAGCACTTGAGTTTCTTCAGCATGGCATATCCGAGAGGACCCTTTGGCAGCATCCCCTTGACCGCGTGCTGGAGCGCGCGCTCTGGAAAGCGTTGCTGCAGCTTGGCGAAGCTCACCGTGCGCACGCCCCCGGGATAGCCGCTGTGGCGATGGTAGAGCTTGTCCTCGGCCTTGTTGCCGGTCACCTTGATCTTCTCCACGTTGGTGACGACGATGAAGTCGCCGGTGTCGACGTGGGGCGTGTAGATCGCCTTGTGCTTGCCGCGCAGACGGTGCGCAATGGCGCTGGCGAGGCGGCCGAGCACCTTGTCGCTGGCGTCGACGAGATACCAGTCGCGTTGCACGTCCCTGGGGCGGGCGACGTAGGTTTTCATGGGAAATGCCCAATCACTTCGATTTTACAGAGCCTTACATCATAATATGGCGCTTCGAGCACTGTCAAACTGCATCGTCTCATGGCGGACGGCGGCCCGATCAATCAAGCAGCGGTGCAGTGCAAAAAAACGCGGCCGTCAGGCCGCGCAAGCATTCCCACCATAGGAGGAGGATGGAGGAATGACCTGCAGCGGGAGAATCGATAGATTGCAGCCGCTGCAAGGGCAACTTGATGCTCGCATATTGCGTTGCACAAGGCAAGCGCCTGTTCGGATGGCTTCCATCGCCTAAACCGATGTCCGGCTTCAAATTCCAGGAAATGATATGAAGACCAAGGTGAAATGGATCGAAGATGTGAGCTTCGTCGTGGAGACCGGCAGCGGACACGCCGTCCTCGTCGACGGCGCTCTGGACGCCGGCGGACGCAATCTCGGCCCGCGTCCGATGGAGTTGGTGCTCGCCGGCACGGCCGCTTGCACGGCGTTCGACGTCGTCTGGATTCTGAAGAAGGCGCGGCAGCCCATCGGCGCTTGCGTCATCGAGGCGGAAGCCGAGCGGGCGGCCGAGGATCCCAAGGTCTTCACTCGCATCCACTTCATCTATCGGGTGAGCGGCGAGGGACTCAACCCGGCGCAGGTCGAGCGCGCGGTCAAGCTCTCGAAGGAGAAGTACTGCTCGGCCACCCAGATGCTGGCCAAGACCGCGCAGATCAGCTACGAGATCGCGCTGGAGCCGAAGGCCGCCTGAGTTAGCAATACGGGCGCCGGGTTCCACGGGTGGCCGACGCTCACCGCGACGGCTCGCCTCATGGCTTGTCGCGGAGCAGCCGGATGAGGCTCGACGTATCCCAGCGGCCGCCGCCGCGCGCCTGGATGCGCGCGTAGAACTGGTCGATCAGCGCCGTCACTGGAAGCGCAGCGCCGTCGCCGCGGGCCTGCGCCACGCAGATGGCGAGGTCCTTGCGCATCCAGTCGACGGCGAACCCGAAGTCGAACTTGTCGGCAGCCATCGTCTTGCCGCGGTTATCCATCTGCCACGATTGCGCGGCGCCCTTGCCGATCACGTCGAGCACCTTTTCGATGTCGAGGCCGGCGCGCATGCCGAAGTTGATGCCCTCGGACAAACCCTGCACCAGCCCGGCGATGCAGATCTGATTCACCATCTTGGTGAGCTGGCCCGAACCCGCGCCACCCATCAGCGTAACCGCTCGCGCGTAGCAGGCGAGCACCGGTTCGGCGACAGCAAAGGCATCAGCATCGCCGCCGACCATGACGGTGAGCTTGCCGTTCTCGGCGCCGGCCTGTCCGCCCGACACGGGCGCGTCGAGAAAACCCACTCCGCGCGCCTTCGCGGCGGCGTAGAGCTCACGCGCGACGGTCGCCGATGCGGTCGTGTGATCGACGAGAATCGCGCCCGGCTTCATCGCCGCGAGCGCACCATCGGGTCCGAGCGTCACTGCGCGCACATCATCGTCGTTGCCCACGCAGACCATGACGAGTTCCATGCCGGCCGCCGCTGCCGCCGGTGTCGATGCGCTCTTCCCGCCATGCTTCTCCACCCACTGTGCCGCCTTCGCGGCAGTGCGGTTGTATACGGTCACACTGTGCCCCGCCTTGGCGAGATGTCCCGCCATCGGGAAGCCCATCACGCCGAGGCCCACGAAGGCCGTTTTCTTCGCGTCCATGCCTTAACTCCTCAGTTGTCGATTCCGTTCAAGTTTTCTTTCGCAGCGCGGCGCGCGCGGTACGGATCGCCGCCCGGACCTGCGCCGGCGCTGTGCCACCCGGATGATTTCGGCTCGCGACCGAGCCCTCGAGCGTGAGCACTTCGAAGACATCCTTGCCGATCTGCGGCGCGAATCGCCGCAATTCCTCGAGCGAGAGATCGGCGAGATCGCACTGCTTCCGTTCGGCATGCCGCACGGCGCGCGCGACCGCCTCGTGCGCGTCGCGAAACGATACGCCCTTGCCCACGAGATAATCGGCGAGATCCGTCGCCGTCGCGAATCCTTCCCCTGCGGCGGCGCGCATCCTCTCGGGAACGGCCTTGAGCCCCGAAGAGACGAGATCCGTCGCGATCGCGAGGCAGTCGGCGAGCGTGTCCACGGTGTCGAACAAAGGCTCCTTGTCTTCCTGATCGTCCTTGTTGTAGGCGAGCGGCTGCGATTTCATCAGCACGAGCAACGCGGTCGCGTGCCCGACGACGCGCGCGCTCTTTCCGCGCATCAGCTCGGCGACGTCGGGATTTCTCTTTTGCGGCATGATCGAGCTGCCGCTGCAGAAACGGTCGGCGATGCGTACGAAGCCGAAGGGCGCGCTCGACCACAGCACCAGCTCCTCGGCGAAGCGCGACAGGTGGACCATGACGAGCGCGGCGGCGGCGGCGAATTCGATGGCGAAGTCGCGATCCGAAACCGCATCGAGCGAGTTCTCGCACAACGCTTCGAAGCCGAGATCGGCGGCCACGCGCGCACGGTCGATCGGAAAACTCGTGCCGGCGAGCGCGGCGCTGCCCAGCGGCAGGCGGTTGACGCGCCGGCGGCAATCGGCGAAGCGCTCGCCGTCGCGGGCGAGCATCGCTTCGTAGGCGAGCAGATGATGGCCGAAGGTGACGGGCTGTGCGACCTGCAGATGCGTGAAGCCCGGCATGATCGTTGCGGCGTGCTTCTCGGCGAGATCGAGCAAGGCTGCGCGCAGGGCATGCAGCTCTCCGGCGAGCGAATCGATCGCTTCGCGCAGCCACAAACGCAAGTCCGTCGCGACCTGGTCGTTGCGCGAACGCGCGGTGTGCAGCCTTTTTCCCGCGTCGCCGACGAGCGCGATCAACCTCTGCTCGATGTTGGAGTGGACGTCCTCCAGATCGCGGCGCCAGACGAACTCGCCGCGCTCGATCTCGGCTGCGATCGCGCTCATGCCGTGCTCGATCGCGGCCAGCTCAGCGGTGCTGATGATGCCTGTACCGGACAGCATGCGGGCGTGCGCAAGCGAGGCCGCGATGTCCACCCTGGCGAGACGCCGATCGAAGTCAGTCGATGCGTTGAAGCGCTCCATTCGTTCCGACATCGGCTCTTCGAAGCGACCGGAGCGTGCGCGAACGGTCACGGTTTTGCGAGCGGGCTTACGGGTCGACATGGCTTGCCTCGCCGGGGGCTCTTGCCCACAATAGCCGGGCGGCAACGAATGGTACCTGCCGCGGCCCGGAGCGCAAAGCTTATCGGTGAGAACGATGCGCGCGAACCCGACTCAAAAGCCGCCGCCGCTCCGTCTCCCGGAGCTGCGCAATCTGGGCACCATCCTGCGCATCCTGCTCGCGGTGAACGCATTCGGGCTCGCGGCGGTGATCGTGCGCGAACAACGCTGGGCCACCGTGTCTTCGGACTGGTTCGATACCGCCGCGCTCCTCGAACCGCACTTGCTCGTCAACCTGCTTCTCCTTTACATAGTGGCGCCGTGGCTGGAGCGGCTCCCCTACCAGATCGGCGCGGCCTGCATACTCGCACTGACCACCGTCGTCAGCTTCGGGTTGAGCGCCGCGCTCTCGGCGCTCGGCGTGGATCCGGGAGCCAACGCTGCGCTGCGCCATGCGGCCCTGACGCTGCTCGTCACCGGAACGCTGCTGTTCTACTTCCACCTGCGCGCCAAGGCGCTTTCGCCTGCGATTTCGGAGGCGAGGCTGCAGGCGCTGCAGGCGCGCATCCGGCCGCATTTCCTGTTCAATAGCATCAACGCGGTGCTCTCTCTCATGCGTCGCGAGCCGCGCCGAGCGGAGAGTGCACTCGAGGATCTCGCCGATCTCTTCCGCGTGCTCATGCGCGACAACCGCCAACTCGCGCCGCTCTCCGACGAGATCGAGCTGTGCCGGCAGTACCTCGATCTCGAGAAGCTCCGGCTCGGCGACCGGCTGGTCGTGGAGTGGCACACCGAGAACATGCCGAAGGACGCTCTCGTGCCCCCCCTCGTGCTGCAGCCGCTCCTCGAGAATGCTGTCTACCACGGCATCGAGCCGTCTAGCGCCCCCGGGGTGATCGCGATTAACATCTTCCTGCGCCGCGGCGAAGTCCATGCGATCTTGCGCAACCCGTACCAGTTCGACGGCGGCCATCACGCCGGCAACAAGATGGCCATGGACAACATCCGCGAGCGGCTGGCTTTGCATTTCGACGCCGAGGCGAGCCTCGAGAGCAAACTGAACCGGGAGAGCTACGAAGTGCACATCCGCATGCCGTACCGGCCCGCAGTGGAGAGGCAGAGCGCCGATGTCTGACGCGCCGCTCAAGCTCGTCATCGTCGACGACGAAGCGCCTGCGCGGCGCCGGCTGCGCGAGCTGCTCGACGATTGTGCGTCAGCGCTGCCGCTGGTCGTGGTCGGCGAGGCCGCGAGCGGACGCGAAGCACTGGGGCTCCTCGGCAGCACGCCCGCAGACCTCGTGCTCTCCGACATCCACATGCCGGACATGGACGGCATCGAGCTGGCCCGGCACCTGCTCAAGCTCGCGCTGCCGCCGGTGCTCATCTTCACGACGGCCTATCACGAGCACGCGATCGCCGCCTTCGAGGTGCACGCGATCGACTACCTCGTGAAACCAGTTCGAGTGCAGCGGCTGCTCACGGCATTGCAGAAGGTGCCGCGATTGAAGCCGCTGTCGGGCGCGAAGCTCGACCGGCTGCCCGCGACCGCGCGTCGCTTCCTTTCGGTGACCGAGCGCTCGCGCGTGGTGCTGGTTCCGATCGAGGAGATCGTCTACCTCAAGGCGGAACTCAAGTACATCACCATCCGCACCGCCGAGCGCGAATACCTGCTCGAGGAATCGCTCACCAAGCTGGAAGAGGAATTCGGCCAGCGTTTCGTCCGGGTGCATCGCAACTGCCTCGTAGCGCGCGATGCGATCCGCGGGTTCGAGCGGCGTGTGAATGCCGAGGGCGACGCGCATTGGGAAGTCCTGTTGCGAGGGGTTTCGGAAGCCCTGCCGGTGTCGCGCCGGCAGCAGTTCATCGTGCGTGAAATCGGCCGCGACGACGGCGGCTGAGTTGACGCCACTTCCTCTCCGAGCTGGTAAGCCGCGCACGCTGATCTGCGGCTCGCTCGCGCTCGACACGATCATGGTGTTTCCCGACCGCTTCTCGCGGCATATCCTGCCGGAGCAGACACGCGTGCTTTCGGTCGCGTTCCAGATCGGCGAGATGCGCCGGGAGTGGGGCGGCACGGCGGGCAACATCGCGTACAACCTGAAGGCGCTGGGAGGAGAGCCGGTCGTGATGGCCACGCTCGGTGACGACGGCGCTTCGTACGTCGATCGACTGCGTGCGCAGGGCATCGGCACCGAGGGCGTTCGCGTGGTGCCGGGGACCTACACCGGGCAGGCGTTCATCATCACCGATCTCGACGACAATCAGATCACGGCCTTCCATCCTGGCGCTATGAACGAGTCGCACCGCAACCGCGTGTCCGACGTCGGCGACATCGCGCTCGGCATCGTCGCACCCGACGGGCGCGAGGGCATGCGCGAGCACGTGCGCGATCTCGCTGCAGCGGGCATTCCGTTCATCTTCGATCCCGGGCAAGGGCTGCCCCTGTTCTCCGGTGCCGAGTTGCTGGAGATGATCGATGCAGCCGATTGCGTGACGCTGAACGATTACGAAGGGAGCATGCTCGCCGAGCGCACCGGAATCCCGCTAGAGCAGATCGCGCGGCGGGTGCGGGCGCTCGTCGTCACGCTCGGCGGAGAAGGCTCGCGCATCCACGCCGATGGCTCGGTGATCGAGATTCCCGCGGTGAAGCCCGCTGCGCTCGTCGATCCAACCGGCTGCGGCGACGCCTATCGTGCCGGGCTTCTCTACGGCATCGGGCACGGCTGGTCGTGGGAACGTGCGGGCAGGCTCGCGTCGCTCCTAGGCTCGATCAAGATCGCCTCTCGCGGCGGGCAGAATCATCGCATTACCCGCGAGGGTGTCGCGGCACGCTACGCCGAGTGCTTCGGCGAGCAGCCGTTTTAGGGGATCGGCCACGTTCTTCTCCCGAGGTGTCAGAGAGAACTCCCGCCTTGCGAACGACGTGGTCCGTCCGCAGTCCCTGCGGACGCCGTTCGCGCTGCGCATTGCGCGCGCGGCGCGTGTTTTCACCCATGTCATGCAGGGCATCGCCACGACGAAGCTTGTCTTTCCGTGGGTCGGGATCGAACGGCGCCGGGCCCTGATCCGGGCCTGGTCGCGCGAGCTTCTCGCCATGCTGCGCGTGGAAGCGTTCGTCGCTGGCGTGCCGGTCGAGGGGCTGCCTGACAATCTGCTCATCGTCGCCAATCACGTCTCGTGGCTCGATGTCTTCGTGCTGCACAGCCTGCGGCCGTCGCGCTTCATCGGCAAGTCGGAGCTCAAGCGCTGGCCGCTGCTCCGTCACCTAATCATTGGCTCGGGCACGCTTTTTCTGGAGCGCGACCGGCGACGCGACGCGCTTCGCATCAACGGACACGCGCGGGATGCGCTCGCCTCCGGCGATACGATCGCGATCTTTCCGGAAGGGACGACGAGCGACGGCACGCAGCTGCTGCGGTTTCACGCTTCGCTCGTGCAGCCGGTCATCGACGCGCAGGGGCACGTGCAGCCCATCGCGATCCGCTACCGCGGGGCCGACGGCGGCTACACCGACGCGCCGGTCTACGTCGGCGAGACGAGCTTCGTCGAATCGCTCTGGCGCGTGCTCGGCGAGCGGCGATTCGTCGTCGAGGTCACGCTCGGTCCCACGTTGTCCGCCCGGGCGCGGCACCGGCGCGAGCTCTCGCGCGAAGCGGAGGCCTTCATTCGCGGGGCAGTGGAAGCACCGGCGCCCGACCCGGCACCTGGAACACGCGACCGTCGTCGACTCGCACCGCGGTAAGCGCGCCTCCCCACACGCAGCCCGAATCGAGCATCGCGACATTCGGAGCGAGGAGCAGGCCGAGCGATGACCAATGCCCGCAGAACACCTTGATGCCGGCGGACTTGCGACCATCGTGCGCAAACCACGGCGCGAAGCCGGGCGGGGCGTGCTCGGGTCCGCGCTTTTCCGCCAGCGCGAGCGTATCGTCGGGCGCGCAGAAGCGAAGCCGCGTACAGGCGTTGACGACCACGCGCAGGCGGTCGTGTCCGGTCAGTGCGTCGTTCCAGCGCGCGGGTTCGTCGCCGTAGAGCGCACGCAGGAAGTTGTCGTACCGATCCGAGGCGAGCACCGCTTCCACCTCGCGCGAGAGCATGACCGCCGTCGCCGGCGTCCACGACGGCAATAGTCCGGCGTGCACCATGAGCAGCTCGCCTTCGCGCACGACGAGCGGCTGCCGCCGCAGCCACCCGAGCAGCGCCTCACGGTCGGGCGCCTCGAGGACAGCGGCGAGCGTATCCGCGCGGTGCGCACGCTGATGGCCTGCAGCGACGATCAGCAGATGCAGATCGTGATTGCCCAGCACGGTCGTCGCCGCTTCGCCAAAGGACATCACCGTGCGCAACACGGAAAGCGAATCGGGACCGCGGTTGACGAGATCACCCACCAGCCACAGTCGGTCGCGGCCCGGATCGAAGCCGATCGCATCGAGCAGTTGCCGGAACTCGACGTAACAACCCTGGATGTCGCCGACGACGTAATGGGCCATGCTTCGGAAACGGCGCGCGCGGAACGCCGCGGCGTGCGAGATGCCGGTTTGCCTACTTCTTGAGCGTGAGGATCCAGCTCACCAACGTCTTGATGTCGGCGTCGGACACTTGCGCATTGGGCGGCATCGGCACCGAGCCCCAGACGCCCGAGCCGCCGGCCTTCACTTTCTGGACGAGCTTCGCGGCTGCGTCCTTGTCGCCCTTGTACTTCGCGGCGACGTCCTGATAGGCAGGACCGACGATCTTCTTGTCGACGGCATGACAAGCGGCGCAGCCGTCCTTCTGCATCAAGGCGGTCGCGCTCGCCATGTCGAGCGGAGCGCCGGGCGCGGCAGCAGGCGCCTTCGCTGCGGCAGCGGCCGGCGGCTGAGCTGCGGGCGCGGCAGCCGCTGGAGCTGGAGCCGCGGGAGCGGGAGCTTGCGCTTGCGCCGGCGCAGCGGCTTGCGCTGGTTCGGGTGGCTCCTTGAAGCTTGCGCCGGCTCGATTCGCCATGTACACGACCGCGCGCTGAACCTCGACGTCCGCGAGGTTCGTGTTGCCGCCCTTCGGCGGCATCGCGTTCTTGCCCTTTATGGCGCTCGCGAAGAGCGCGTCGATGCCGCTCTTGATGCGTGGCGCCCACGCCGCCTTGTCACCGAACTTCGGCGCTCCCGCAAGCCCCGCTTCGTGACAGGTTTTGCACACGGTCTGATAAACCTGCTCGCCGGTCTGGTCGCCGCTTGGCGCATTGGCCTCGGCCAACGTGACCTGGCCAACGGGCTGGATGCGGCCCAGCACATCGGATTGCGATTCGCCCTCGCGCGGCGAAACGCCGGTCACGAGCTGCGACAGGAGCACGATGAGCGTGATCGGCACCGCGAACGCGAGGACGACGACGATCGCGAGCTGCTTCGGCGTCTTGATGAAAGAGCTGTGCTCCTCGGTCATCGCAGCTTTCTTGGGCGGGAGTGGCTCGCGAGGATGCGGCCGCGCGACAAAGCGTGAATTATAGCTGCGCGCCTGACCAAAGCGGGAAGTGCGATGGACGGGCGTTTGAGCCGCGCGGTAAAATCGTCGACGTGCGCCCGTAGCTCAGTTGGATAGAATGTTGGTTTCCGAAGCCAAAGGTCACAGGTTCGACTCCTGTCGGGCGCGCCATCGTTCATCGAGCGACAGTTGCCAGTGCTGAAGTTCGTCGCTGCGATCCGCGCGCTTAAGCTTTCGGCACGAAGTGCAACGCGCGGTAACCGCCGCATTCGAACGTGGCGTGGTCGCGGATCGCATCGCGCCTTTGTCTGCACAAGCCGGGGAGATCGGAGTCGAGAGTCGCGTTTCTTCCATTCGATGTGATCGAATCGCGCGCGGCTTTCGAAAGTTGAATCTGTTCCTGCGCGGCATGTGCAGGATGTCGGCCTCGCGGATCACATCGTTCTCGGTGCTGCCGCTTCGAGCGCCGATCGAGCGCTGAGCAGTCACGCTTCGTCGAGCCGGCGCCGACACCCGCGGGCGAAACGCTCGCGTGTCCGAGCCCCGTGGGTCCTTCCTTGCGCCCGGTCGATGCCGGGAAATGTCTACTCCCATGCCGATGGCATAGGCTCGCACAGAGCCGGAGCCGAGGCAGATGCTCCCGTGCGTTTCCTGGCCACCTACGGCATCGTTTCCGCGCTACTTTTGTCAAGTTACCTTCAAAATACTCGCTAAGCCACTATTTTCAATGGTGATTTCATATTGATGCCACAATCCATACTAAGTCTTTGTTAAAGAAGGTGGAATTGTATTGACCCCAAACGATGATTCTCCTATAGTGGCAATGGGTGGGAAAAAGTGGGTCAAAGTGGGCGCTTACCACTGGATGGCGCCCCGCAGTAGGGAGGAGCAGCGGTGTTTCGAGGGGTCACCCATCTCGCGCTGGACAACAAGGGCCGCCTGGCGATACCGGCCAGGCACCGCGACACACTCGCCCACCACGGCGAAGGCCGACTGGTGGTGACGGCCGATCCCAGCCACTGTCTTCTCCTCTACCCGCTCCCCGAGTGGGAGCCGATCCAGCAGCGGCTGATGGCGCTCTCCAGCTTCAACGAGAGAATCCGCACGCTGCAGCGGCTGCTCGTTGGGCACGCCGACGACGTAGCGCTCGACGGCGCGGGCCGCATACTGGTGCCGCCTCCGCTGCGACAGTATGCGACTCTCGACAAGCACGTGGTGCTCGTCGGACAAGGCAAAAAATTCGAGCTCTGGGACGAGGCGAAATGGCTGGAGCGCACCGCGCAGGCGGTCGCGTTTCCCGCGGGCGGGCTGCCGCCCGAGCTCGACGGCTTCTCGCTTTGATCGCCGATGCAGCGCATCGCCCGGTCCTGCTCCAAGAAGCCGTGGCCGCGCTGGCGATCAAGTCCGAGGGCACTTACGTCGATGCGACCTTTGGTCGCGGTGGGCACAGCCGCCGCGTGCTCGATGCGCTGGGCTCCTCGGGCCGACTCATCGCCATCGATCGCGATCCCGCTGCGGAAGCCGAGGCGCGCGCCTGGCGCGATCCGCGGTTTGTCTTCCGCCGCGCCTGGTTCTCCGAGCTTCCGCAAGTCCTCGACGATGCAAGCGTCGCCACGATCGACGGCGTGCTTTTCGACCTTGGCGTCTCCTCGCCGCAGCTCGACGATCCCCGGCGCGGATTTTCCTTTCGCGCCGACGGCCCGCTCGACATGCGCATGGATCCTTCGCGGGGAGCGAGCGCCGCGCAATGGCTTGCGACCGCGACCGAGCGTGAACTGAGGGGGGTGATCGCGACCTATGGTGAAGAACGGTTTGCTGCACAAATTGCAAGAGCGATTGTTGCGGCTCGCGCGAGGGAGCCCGTCGCTCGCACGCGGCAACTGGCCACGATCGTGGCCGAAGCCGTCGGCGCGCGGGCGCAGCGCGATCGGGGTCAGGACCCGGCCACGCGGACTTTCCAGGCTGTACGGATTCACGTCAACCAGGAGCTCCAGGAATTGTCGCTAGCCCTTGAGCGCATCGTGCCACGTCTTGCGACCGGCGGGCGCATCGTCGTGATCAGCTTCCACTCGTTAGAGGATCGGGCGGTGAAGACGTTTTTTCGCCGCCATACGCAGGCTTTCGGCGGCGACGCCCGTCTCTCGCGCATGGCAATCGCGACGAAGTTGTTACCGGTTCCGCCATTGAAGCTCGTCGGGCGCGCGGTTCGCTCGCATGAGAGCGAAGTGATGGCGAATCCCAGGGCACGCAGTGCGCGGCTGCGCGCGGCTGAGCGAACGACGGGGCCGCTCGCGTGACCCGGCTCAACTTGTTCCTGCTTGCGCTCGCCGTCGTTTGCGCGCTCTCGCTCGTGACCTCGCGACACCAGGCGCGCAAGCTCTTCGTCGAGCTTGAGCACGAGCAGGGACAGGCGCGGGGCTACGACGTCGAGTACGGCCAGCTCCAGCTCGAACAGAGCACATGGGCCGCGCCGGGACGCATCGAGAAGATTGCGCGCGAACAGCTCCGGATGCAGCTTCCCGGCCCGGGTCGCATTCAGGTCATCGACGGGAGGCCGCGGTGAGACGAGAGCCTTCGCGCCGCCCCGGAGTCCAACCGGGATTGCCGCGCTTGCGTGCTGCGCTCGTGTTCGGTGGCCTCCTCGTGCTCCTCGCGCTGCTCCTCGCTCGCTCGATCTATCTGCAGTCGATCGATCGCGCGTTTCTGCAGGAGCAGGGGTCGTCGCGCTACAGCCGCGATCTCGAAATACCGGCGCATCGCGGTCGCATTCTCGATCGCTTCGGCGAGCCGCTCGCGATCAGCACGCCCGTGAAGGCGATCTGGGCGTGGCCGGACAAGGTCGAAGCTTCGCCGCAGGAATTGAAAGCGCTCGCGGCAACCCTCGAACTCGACCCGGCGGCGCTTACTACGAAATTGCATCAGGGTGACGACTTCGTCTACCTGAGGAAAGCGATCGCGCCCGAGGTCGCCGCGCAAATCGCCGCCCTCAACATCAAGGGCATCCACGACGACGATGAATATCGGCGCTATTACCCGAGTGGCGAGGTGCTGAGCCACGTGCTCGGCTTCACCGGCGACCGCGACGTCGGGCTGGAGGGGATCGAGCTTGCGCAGCAGGGGTGGCTCGGCGGAGCGCCAGGCAGCCGCCGCGTGATCATCAACCGCCGCGGCGAGGTGGTCGAGGACGTGGCGAGCATCCGCGCGCCGCAGGAAGGGCGCGATCTCGCGCTCGCGATCGACAGCCGGCTCCAGTACATCGCGTTTCGCGAGCTCAAGGCCGCGGTGGAAGCGAACAAGGCGAAAGGTGGCGGCCTCGTCATGCTTGACACGCGGACCGGCGAGATCCTTGCGCTCGCGAACTGGCCTTCGTACAACCCGAACAATCGCACTCGGGTAACGCGCGAGCGCGTGCGCAATCGCGCGCTTACCGACAGTTTCGAGCCTGGCTCGACCCTGAAGCCCTTTACCATTGCCACGGCGCTCGAATCCGGAAGGCTGCGACCGAACTCGGTGATCGAAACCGCGCCGGGCACGCTCACGATCGGCAACGCCACGATTCACGACGCACATCGCGAAGGCGCATTGACGGTCGAGCAGGTGATTCAGAAGTCATCGAACGTCGGCGCCGCGAAGATCGCCCTCTCGCTCCCGCCCCAAGCGATGTGGGCGACGTTTTCCGGCGCCGGCTTCGGTACTCCGCCCCGGACGGGCTTCCCGGGCGAAGTCTCGGGGCGTTTGCGCCCTGCGAAGAGCTGGCGGCCGATCGAGCAGGCCACGATGGCCTACGGGCACGGCATCTCCGTCAATCTCGTGCAACTCGCTCGTGCGTACACCGTCTTCGCCAACGACGGCGAGTTGAAGCCGGTCACGCTTTTCAAGGCCGCGGGTCCGGTCGCCGGGCGGCCGGTGCTCAAGCCGGAGACGGCGCGCGCCGTGCGGCACATGCTCGAGATGGTGGTCGGACCGGGCGGCACGGCGCCCAAGGCACAGGTGATCGGCTATCGCGTCGCCGGCAAGACCGGCACCGCGCACAAGCTCGAGGGCGGGAGCTACGTGAACAGGTACGTCTCTTCCTTCGTCGGTTTCGCTCCGGCGTCGAGCCCGCGTCTTCTCATCGCCGTGATGATCGACGAGCCCTCGGGCGCGCAGTACTACGGCGGCAGCGTGGCCGCACCGTGCTTCAGCAGCGTGATGGGATCGGCGCTGCGTCTGCTCGGCGTTCCGCCCGATGCGCCGAATGCGAACGTCATTGTGCCTCCCGACGAGGGAGAAGTCAGGGAGGAGACGTGAGCAGCGCGACTGCCGTGGATGCCGACGTTGCGGCTTTGCTTGCGCGCCTTCCCGAACCGGTGACGCGGATTGCTTCCGACAGCCGCCGGATCAATCGCGGCGATGCCTTCGCGGCGTACCCCGGCACCCGCGACGACGGCCGCCACTATATCGAAGACGCAATAAGCCGCGGCGCCGGCGCGATTCTCTGGGACCCGCAAGGCTTCAACTGGGATCGCAACTGGAAGCTCCCGCATCTGCCGGTCGAAAGCCTGAAAGCGGCGCTCGGCGCGATTGCGGACCATGTCTACGGCCACCCATCGCGCGAACTGTGGATGACGGGAGTCACGGGCACCAACGGGAAAACTTCCTGTGCGCACTGGATCGCCGCGGGCCTGCACGCGGCCGGGCGTCGTACCGGCCTGGTAGGGACGATCAGCAACGGACTTTGGGGCGCGGTGCAGCCGGCAACGAACACGACCCCCGACGCCGCGGAACTGCACGAGCTGTTGCGCACGCTCAAGAACGCAGGGGCGGAGGCCGTATCGATGGAGGTGTCCTCGCACGGGCTCGACCAGGGCCGGGTCAACGCCGTCGCGTTCGACGTCGCCTTGTTCACGAATCTCTCGCGAGACCATCTTGATTACCACGGGACGATGGCGGCTTACGGCGCCGCGAAGTCCAAGCTCTTCCGGTGGCCCAGCCTGCGCGTTGCCGTCATCAATGCGGACGATCCATTTGGACAGAGTCTCATCGATGCCGCCCGCGCCAAGGGCCGCAAGGTGCTGACCTACGGCTTCGCGGCTGCCGACGTCTTGGGGGCGCGCCTTGTCACCTCCCTCTCCGGGCTGGCGTTCACCGTCGAGACGCCGTGGGGCAAGGGCGAGATCCATTCGCCACTCGTGGGCGCATTCAATGCGGCGAATCTCCTCGGCGTGCTGGGGGTGCTCATGGTGAGCGGTGTCGCGTTCGAACCCGCGCTCGGGTCTCTCGCGCGCGCCGAAGCGCCGCCGGGACGCATGCAGCGCCTTGGCGGGGAGGACGCGCCGCTTGTGGTGATTGACTACGCGCATACGCCCGATGCGCTCGACAAGGTACTCTCCGCGCTTCGTGCCGCGGTCGCATCCGGCGGCGAGCTCGTGTGCGTCTTCGGCTGCGGCGGCGATCGCGACCGCGGCAAGCGGCCCGAGATGGGGCGCGTCGCGGCGCGGCTGGCCGATCGCATCATCGTCACCAGCGACAACCCGCGCGGCGAAGATCCCGGGTCGATCGCGAGCGACATCGTCCACGGCATCCGCGACACGGGCAACCGCCGCTACGCCGTCGAGCTCGATCGCGCCAGCGCCATCGCGACCGCGATCGGCGAAGCCAAGCCAGGCGACGTCGTGCTGGTCGCGGGCAAGGGGCACGAGACCTATCAGGAACGCTCGGGCGTGCGCACTGCATTCTCCGATGCCGAACAGGCCGCGCACGCTCTCGCGGCTTGGAGCACGTCATGATGGACGCCGTCACCGCCGCGCGCGCCGTCGCGGGCCGGCTTTACGGAGCCAACGTGCAGTTCAGCGGCGTGGCGACCGACTCTCGCGTTCTCGATCGCGGCGAACTGTTCGTTGCGTTGAAAGGCGAGCGCTTCGACGGTCATGACTTCGTCAGGCAGGCATTCGATCGGGGGGCGGCGGCGGCCATCGTCGACGACGAGCATGCGCGCGCGTTCGAAGGGCAGATCGCGGGGAGCCTGCTCGCGGTGGCCGACCCACTGGCGGCGCTCGGCGCGCTCGCGGCGTACTGGCGGCGACAGTTCACCTTGCCGGTGATCGCCATCGTCGGCAGCAACGGGAAGACCACGGTGAAGGAAATGGCTGCGGCAATTCTGCGCGCCGCATTCGGCGAGGAGCACGTGCTTGCCACCCCGGGCAATCTGAACAACCAGGTCGGCCTGCCGCTCACCGTGCTGGGGTTGCGCGGCGCGCATCGTGTTGCCGCGCTCGAGATCGGGATGAACCACCCTGGCGAGACGGCCGCGCTCGCGGGGATCGCCCATCCGACCGTCGCGCTAATCAACAATGCGCAGCGCGAGCATCAGGAATTCATGCGCAGCGTGGCCGACGTCGCGGCCGAGCACGCCGCGGTACTGAACGCGCTGACGCGCGACGGCGTAGCCGTGTTCAATGCCGACGACGATTACGCTTCATTCTGGGAAGAGGTGGTCGGCCGGCGCAACGCCGAAGGCGCGAACCTCGCCACGCGCGACTTCGGCCTGATCGCTCCCGCGGCCGTTTCGGCACGCTATCGCGCGGAAGCGTGGGGAAGCGTGATCGACGTTGAATCGCCTTCGGGGACGACGACGGTGGAACTCCGCGCTCCAGGTCGCCACAACGTGTCCAACGCGCTTGCGGCGATCGCCGCAGCGACGGCGGCCGGCGCTGGAATCGATGCGGTGCGCGACGGCCTCCGCGCGTTTCGCCCCGTCGCCGGTCGACTCCAAACGCGGGCGGGCCCCGGCGGCGCGGCGATTATCGACGACAGCTACAACGCGAATCCCGATTCGGTCCGGGCCGCGATCGCCGTGCTGGCGAAGGCGCGCGGGGAACGCTGGCTGGCGCTCGGCGACATGGGCGAAGTGGGCGACGCCGGCCCGGCCTTTCATCGCGAAATCGGCGAGTATGCCCGCGCCGCCGGCATCGATCGGCTGCTGACCGCAGGCCCGCTGACGGTGAACACCGTGGCCGCCTTCGGACCGGGCGCGGACCACTTTCCAGACATCGACGCGCTCGTCGATGCGCTTCGGCGCGAGCTTGCCGCCGGACATCCGACCTCGACCACGATCCTCGTCAAGGGATCGCGCTTCATGCACATGGAGCGCGTGGTAGCAGCGCTCGCCGGTGGCGCGATGGCGCAGGAGGTGCACTGATGCTCCTCGCGTTCGCCAACTGGCTGGCCACCGACGTCCGCACCTTCAACGTCTTCAGCTACATCACGCTGCGTACGGTCCTTGCGACGATGACCGCGCTGGTGATCTCGTTTGTCGTGGGCCCGCGCATGATCCGCAAGCTCGCCGAATACAAGATCGAGCAGGCGGTACGCGACGACGGTCCGCAAACGCATCTCGCCAAGGCAGGAACGCCGACGATGGGCGGAGCGCTCATCCTCGTCTCGATCGCGATCACGACGCTGCTCTGGGCGGACCTTCGCAATCGCTTCGTCTGGGTCGTGCTCATCGTGTTGCTGGGCTTCGGCGCCATCGGCTGGATCGACGACTACCGCAAGGTCGTGCACAGGAACCCGAAGGGGCTCTCCGCGCGCGCGAAGTTCATCTGGCAATCGGTGATCGGACTCGCCGCGGCCATCTATCTCGCCTTCTCCGTGTCGGCGCCGTCGAATCCGCAGTTTCTGCAGCTCTTCATCGCCTGGCTCGCGAGCGGCTTCAGCGTCGATCTCTCGCCCAAAGCCGATCTCATCGTCCCCTTCTTCAAGACCGTGACCTATCCGCTCGGCGTCTGGGGCTTCATCGTGCTGTCGTATTGCGTGATCGTCGGGTCGAGCAACGCCGTCAATCTGACCGACGGTCTCGACGGATTGGCCATCATGCCTACCGCGATGATCGCCGGCGCGCTGGCGGTGTTCGCCTATGCGACGGGACGCGCTGACTATTCGTCCTACCTGCTGCTGCCGCACATCCCGGGCGCAAGCGAGCTGATGGTGTTCTGCGGGTCGGTCGTCGGCGCGGGCCTGGGCTTTCTCTGGTTCAACGCCTATCCGGCGGAAGTGTTCATGGGCGACGTCGGCGCGCTCGCGCTCGGCGCCGC
>DATJWL010000056.1:0-18707 GCA_035501215.1 Casimicrobiaceae bacterium | reverse complement strand
GGCGAGCTCCATGATGTCGCGGATGCGCGTGTCGTCGATCGGGAGCTTGGCTCCGGTCGGCGTCCCGGCGGGGGGCTTCTGGCGGTTGGCGGCAGGGCTGGTCACGAGCGGCTCGGTGGTCGGCGGCTTCGGGTTTTTCGGTGGAAAAATAACCATTTTACTGTTGAACGGGCACTCCCGGCCAGCCCGGCTCAGCGGGGCATCGACGAGGCATGATGGTTTTTTTGCCACAGTCGGCCGCCCGAGCGGAGGGAAATCGTTGCTACTCTCGGGACGGATGCCTTAGACTCGTTTCGATTTCTGGCGGCCAAAATCACTCAGGGGACCTCGATGAAGAAACTCTTAACGCTGGTGTTGCTCGGATTGTTCGTCGTCGGCGGCAGCGCGCTTGCCGCCGATGCGAAGGCTGCTGCCACCGACAGCAAGACTGCCGCCTCGGACAAGGCCCCGAGCGACGCCCAGAAGGCGCAGCAGGACAAGATGAAGATGTGCAACGAGCAGGCCGGCGACAAGAAAGGCGACGAACGCAAGGCGTTCATGAAGACCTGCCTGTCTGCCAAGCCGGAGAAGCCCAAGAGCAAGATGGCGATGTGCAACGAGAAGACCAAGGGCATGAGCAAGGCTGACGCCGACAAGGCGCGCAGCGAGTGCATGAAGGCAAGCTGATCCAATCGCGATTGCCGAACCCGGCTGGGTGACCCTCCTGTCCACCCGGCCGCACTGACGAGGCGGCGCCGGAGCGATCCGGCAGCCGCCTTGTTTTGTCTGTCGAGCGCTGGTCTGATGCGAAAGCGCAATGCACAATTGCGCCCGATGATCTATGTCCTGACCGTCCACTGGAAGGCCGATTTCTGGGTCGATGCGCAGATCTCCCGGCTGCGGAAGTCCTGCGCGATCCCTTCCGGATCTACGCGTTCTGTGACCGGACGCAGCGCGACCATGCGGAGAAATTCGATTACTGTTCTCCGAGCAAGGACGTCGCCGACCACGCGAGCAAGCTCAACGAGCTGGCGAGCATCGTCTGCCGTACGGCACAGGACAGCGATGTATTGATCTTCTGCGACAGCGACGCCTTTCCGATCCGGGACATCACCGACTACCTCCGGTCGCGGTTGACGAGATGGCCGCTGCTCGCCGTGCAACGGTTGGAAAATGCCGGAGACATGCAACCGCATCCATGTTTCTGCGCCACCACCGCAGGCTTCTGGCAGCGCATCGGGGGCGACTGGCGCAGCGGTCCGATGTGGACGAATGCCTACGGGCAGGTCGTGACTGACGTTGGCGCCAAACTCCTGCGATCGCTGCAGCTCAACGGCATGGATTGGGGCAAGATGCATCGCTCGAACCGCGTGAACCTGCATCCGCTGCTGTTTGCGGTCTACGACGGGGTTGTATATCACCATGGCGCCGGGTCACGACGGAGTATCGGCGGACGCGTCGTGAGGCAGGGCGAGCTCTCAGGGCTCGATCCCGCGGAGTTTGCGAGCAGGAAGGCGGCATTGAAGCAGGAGGCCCGGGACGCAGCGGCGCGCGTTCTGGACATCATCTGGCGCGAGCGCGACGACGAATTGCGCGCGCTGCTGTGCTGAGCCGGGCTTAGCGTGGAGTCGCGAGCGCTCGACGACGCGGTGCTGTTTGCGGGGCGTGGCGGATCCGGCACACGGCTGCTCTCCGAGCTCGCCGCGCGGGCGGGCATCTTCATCGGCAACCGCGTCAACAAATCGGGCGACTCGATCGAATGGGTCGACCTGATCTACCGCATGGTCGTGGAAGCCGGGGGTGGCCACGATCTTCCCGTGGGCTCCCACTACCGCGAGGCCATTCGGGCCAGAGCCAGGCGGATCCTGGAAGCGCCGCCGCCTCGCGCCTCGCCGCTGTGGGGTCTCAAGCTGCCCGAATCGATGCTGGTGCTGCCCCTGCTGGTCGATGCGTTCCCACGTGCGAAGGTGGTTCACCTCATCCGTCATCCGATTACCTCGTCGCTGCGGCGGACACACCTGACCTCGCGGCTCAACAACGCAGTGGGCGCCGTGGCTCTTCCGGCGGCCTACGGCTACTGCAGGCGCGATGTCGCGCGAATTGCGACCGACGAGCCGTACTTGCACAACGCATGCTCGTGGAATTTCCAGGTCACGCGCGTAGCGCGTTACGGTCGCGAGGTGCTCGGCCGCGAGCGCTATCTGGAGATCGCGTATGAGGACGTGTGTGCGGAGCCCGCGCGCATGTTCGCTCTGGTGCGGTCCTATCTCGGCTGTGTCGATGAGCCGGACGTGGCGATGCCCATCGATCTCCTGCGGGCCGGGTCGTGGGATCCACGCGATCAGCGCATCGAGGTCATCTGGGAAGTCTGCGGCGAGACCGCGGCCCTGCTCGGTTACAGACGCGCCTGATACCGCCTTCGCATCGTCCGTTGGTCTGACCCGCGCGGCGGCCATCATTGCGTTAATGCCGGTGTGGCAGCACTACTGCCGCACTCGTCAACCTACATCAAAGGAGATGGCCATGAAGACTCTGTATGCACTCGCTCTCGCAAGCTTCCTCGGGCTTACCGCTTCGATCGCTTACGCGGAGGATGCCGCGACGGCGCAGCCCCGCGCCACCAAGCCGATCGCGTCTGCGCCCGCCCCGGTCAAGATCTCGCAACAGGACAAGATGCGCCTCTGTGCGAAGCAGGCGACCGGCAAGAAAGGCGCGGAGCGGAAGACGTTCATGAAGGGCTGTTTGTCGAAGAAGGCGTAACGGGAGGGTGAAGGCACGCGCGGGCGGCGTGTGCCTTCACCCGCGATTAACGTCAAGCGAGGGTTACGCCGAAGAGCTTGCCGACGCTGAAGGTGACCGCTCCTGCAAGGCCGCCGAGCAGCAGCATCCGCAACCCCGAGACCATTGCGCCGCGACCGGTGAACAGCGACAGCGTGGCGCCGATCGCGAACAGCGCGACCGCGGTGAGCAACACGGCGATCGGCAGCGCATGCGCACCGGCGCCGAGCGCGAAGGGCAACAGCGGGATCGCCGCGCCGACTGCGAAGGAAAGGAGCGACGAGATCGCCGCACCCCAAGGCGAGCCCAGCTCGTCGGGGTTGAGGCCCAGCTCCTCGCGCGCGAGCGTGTCGAGCGCATGCTCCGGATCGGCAACGAGCTGCTTCGCCACGCGCTGCGCTTCGCTGCCCGAGAGCCCCTTCGCCTTGTAGATCAGCGCCAGCTCCTGCGCTTCCGCATCGGGATACTCCGCCAGCTCCTCGCGCTCGAGACCGATCTGGTATTCGAAGAGCTCGCGCTGCGAGCGCACCGAGACGAACTCTCCCGCCGCCATCGCAAATGCTCCTGCCGTCAGTCCGGCGACACCGGTCAGCAGCACGACGGCGACGTCGGGGTTCGCGCCCATCACCCCGAAGATGAGGCTTGCGTTCGACACGAGTCCATCGTTGACGCCGAACACGGCCGCGCGCAGATTGCCGCCACCGCCGAGGCCGCGGTGCCGGTGCTCGACGCCACCGGCGATCGGCGCGCTGTGCCCGCCCGGCTCGCGCTTGCTGTAGATTGCCATGCCGCGCACCTTCATCGCGGCGAGCACGCCGCGCAGCCGGCGCGGCCCGAGCACCTGCACCAGCTTGGCGACGAGACGCGTGCGCGCGTCGGGGACGAACGGCGGCGGGGCGGGCTTTCCGCTCGCCGTAAGCTGCGCGCGCCAGATCGCCGCCTGCGCTTCAGCCTCGCCGGCAAGGCGCCGGAACAGATCGGCCCGCGCAGTGCCGGCTTCCGCGTCGGCGCAGGCGCGATAAAGAAACGCCGAGCGCTGCTCCTCGCCCCAGCTTTCGAGCGGATTGCTCATCCCGCCTGATCCTCGAGCGCGGCGTCGATGCGCGAGAGCACGTTCGTGGACAATTTCGGCATGATCGCGACCGCTTTCATGTTCTCCGCGACCTGGGCCGGGCGCGTCGCGCCGGTAATCACCGTGCTGACGTTCGGATTGCGCACGCACCACGCGAGCGCGAGCTGCGCGAGCGTGCAATCGAGCTCGCGCGCGATCGGCGCGAGCCGGCGCACCTTGGCGATCTTAACGGGATCGACAATGCGCTCGGCGAGCCACTCGTAGCCTGTGATCGTCGCGCGCGATCCCGGCGGCACGCCGTCGTTGTACTTGCCGGTGAGAAGCCCCGAGGCGAGCGGGCTCCAGGTCGTCGTTCCCAATCCGATGTCCCGGTAGAGGGGCAGGTACTCGTTCTCGACACGTTCGCGTCGAAAGAGGTTGTACTCCGGTTGCTCCATGACCGGCTTGGCCAGATGAAGCTTGTCGGCGATCTGCCACGCCTGCATGATCTCGGCTGCGCTCCATTCAGAGGTTCCCCAGTAGATCGCCTTGCCCGAGCGAACAATGTCGTGCATGGCCCACACCGTCTCCTCGATCGGCGTCTCGGGATCGGGGCGGTGGCAGAAGACGAGATCGACGTAATCGAGCTGCAGGCGCCGGAGCGAGCCGTCGATCGCCTGCATGAGGTATTTGCGGTTGAGCGTGTTCTTCTCATTGGCTCCGTCGTAGAGCCCCCAGAAGAACTTGGTCGAGACTACATAGGAAGAGCGCCGCCAGCCGAGCTTCTTCAGCGCAGTGCCCATGATGGTCTCGGCCTTTCCCTTCGCATACACCTCGGCGTTGTCGAAGAAATTCACGCCCGCGGCGTACGCGGCGGCCATGCATTCGCGCGCCAGATCCTCGTTCACCTGGTTGCCGTAAGTCACCCACGAGCCGATGGAGAGCTCGCTCACGCGCAGACCCGACGCACCCAGCCGGCGGTAATTCATCATGGCCCGAGTTTACCGCATCGCAGCAGGCGCACCGATCATCGGGCCTGTACAATGCGCCGCGCGCGGAGCCTCGCGCCGATCGATCCATCTCGCGGAGCCTCCATGCCTCGTAGCAAGCGTCCCCTCAGCGTCGAAGATCTCTGGGCCATCAAGCGGATCGGATCGCCGACGCTCTCGCCCGACGGTCGCCTCGCGTGTGCCGCGGTCACCGCGTACGACATGGAAAAGAATGAGGGCCGGACCGAGCTTTGGCTCTTTCCTACCGACGGCGGCCGCGCGAAGCGGCTGACCTCCGGCGACAAGGACAGCGAGCCCACCTGGTCGCCCGACGGCAAATGGATCGCCTTCGCGGCGAAGCGCAAGGACGACGAGGAGCCGCAGATTTATCTGATCGCGCCCGACGGGGGCGAGGCGAGGCGGCTCACTTCCGTCGCCAACGGCGCTGCGGGACTGCGCTGGTTTCCCGACAGCAAGCGCATCGCCTTCATCTCCTGGATCTGGCCCGATCTCGCGACCGAAAAGGCGCAAGCGAAGCGCAGGAAGGAGCGCAAGGAAGAGAAGGTCAAGGCCCACCTCACCGACCGTGCCGAGTACCGCTTCTGGGACAAGTGGCTCACCGACGGCCGCGCGCCGCACATCTTCGCGGCCGACGTCGCGACCGGCCGCGCTCGCGATCTCCTCGCCCGAACGGGACTCGCGCTTCAGCCGTGGGAGCCCGGCGCCGAGCTCTACGACATCAGCCCCGACGGGAAGGAAATCGCGCTGACCGTGGACCTCGCGGCCGAGCCGGCGATGATGAACGAGACCGACGTCGCGATCGTCAACGTGGCCACAGGCCGCCATCGCACCTTGACGGAAAAAAGCGGGCTCGCCGACGCGGCGCCGCGCTACTCGCCCGACGGCCGCCACATCGCGTGGACAGCCTACAACGTCAAGCGCGCGTTCAACGATCAGGGGCGGCTCATCCTGCACGATCGGCGGAGCGGCCGCGCGCGCCGGCTCGCGCCAAGGCTCGACCGCGCGACGTTGCATCTCGCGTGGATGCGCGACGGCAAGGGTCTCTATTTTCTGCTCGAGGATCGCGGCCGCCACGGCTTGTATCGCCTCGGCTTGCGGGATGCGATGCCGCAGCCGGTCGCGCCGAGCGGAACCATCGGCGGATTCGCGCAGTCGCGCGACGGCAAGCGCATCGCCTTCGACCGCGCCACGCTCACGCATCCGCCGGCGCTGTTCGCGATCGGGGCCGACGGAACGGGCGAGCGTCCGATCGAAACGCTGAATCGGGCGCTGCTCGCGCGCGCCGCGCTCGGCGCCGTGCGCGAGTTCACCGTGAAGGGCTGGCGCGGACACCCGGTGCAGGTGTGGGTCGTTTATCCGCCGCGCTTCGATCCGAAGAGGAAGTGGCCGCTGCTGCACTCGATTCACGGCGGTCCGCACGCGGCGCACGTCGATGGATGGCACTTCCGCTGGAACACGCAGGTGTTCGCCGGACACGGCTATGTCGTCGTCGGCGTCAACTATCACGGTTCGTCGGGATTCGGCCAGGAGTGGCTCGAAACGATCACCGGCGACTACGGCATGCGCGAGTACGCCGACACCGAGGCGGCGACCGACTTCATGCTGCGGCAGGGCTACATCGACCGCGAGCGGCTGGCGGCGAGCGGCGGCAGCTATGGCGGCTACATGGTCGCCTACATGAACGGGCACACCGATCGCTACAAGACCTATGTCTGCCACGCCGGCTGCTACGATTGGGTGAGCATGATGGCGACCGACGGCTACCGCTTCTTCGCCAAGGAGCTCGGCGCTTTCCACTGGGACAACCCGGCGAGGGTGATGAAGCAGTCGCCGCATCACTACGCGCGGCGGATGAAGACGCCGACGCTCGTCGTTCACGGTGAGCTGGACTACCGTGTGCCGGCCACACAGGCGCTGCAGTACTACAACACGCTGCGGGCGCGCAAGGTGCCGGCGCGTCTGGTCTACTTTCCCGACGAGAATCACTGGATACTGAAGCCGCAGAACTCGCGGCTGTGGTATCGCGAGTTCTTCGCCTGGGTGAAGAAGTACGTTCCTGCGGGGCCTCGGCAGAAGCGCGCCTAGAGCGCGAATCTCTCGCGGCTAGAGAGAGGGCTGCCCCGGCTTGCCGTGAGCTTTCTCGAAGGCCTCCTGGCAGACGATGCAGCGCAGCGCCGTCGGGTTGGCGTTGAGTCGCGGCCAGCCCACCGGCTCGCCGCAGTCGCGGCAGGTGCCGTAGCTCCCGTCGCTGATGCTGGCGAGCGCCGCATCCACCTCATGCAGCTCGGCGGTGTCGCGAGTGACCATCGCGATGTCCAGGTCGCCCAGGATGTCGGCGAGCACCCAGTCCTCGGTTGCCGCGAGCTGATCGCGCAGGCCCGCGACGCGCGGGTCGTCGCTCGCTGCGAGCTGCTCGGCGACCTCGGCGCGGAGCACCTGCCGGCGCTCGGCCAGCCGCTGGCGCAGGACCTCAATCTCTTCGGCCGTCAGCGGTTTCATCATGTTGGCCTGCCTCATTTGATCCGCTTGGCCGGATATTCTTCATCGATGTTGTCGCGGAAGAAGCTCCACGGCGATGAAGCTCCGACGAAGCGCCGCCACGTGTCTGCGCTGACGCCTGTGTATTCGAACTTGCCCGCGGTCAGCTCGACGACCAGCGTGCGGTTTCGCTCGTCGTAGCCGGCGGCGCGGAGATTGCCGCCGGAAAGGCGCTTCATTTCCATCGCTTCACGACGGACCTGTCAACCCGCGTCGCCGGATGAGTCCGGCGTTAGGCGGCCACCTTCGGCACCGACGTTGCGGGCTGGGTCTTTTTCTTCTTGTGCGGGCGCTTCTTGCCGTAGCTGCCGTTGAAGATCTTGCCGCGCCGCCCGCGAACGTCACCCTTGCCCATGCCTTCGCCCCGCTGGAGAGAGATTGCGAATGTTACGATTATACTGCCGGGCCGAGATTGGAGCCCCCGCAAAGATACCGTGAGGATAGCTCGCGTATTCGCCGCGGCCTTGTTCGCCGCAAGCTTTGCCGCCGGCGCCGCTGATCCGGGCAAGGTGCTGCGCACTGCATTTTCCATCGCAGAATCGAGCTTCGATCCGGTGCTGGCCTGGGACGCCGCCTCCAACTCCGTAGTCGAGCACATCTCGGAGTCGATGCTCGAGTACGAATATCTCGCGCGGCCGGTGAAGCTCTCGCCGCTCACGCTCGAGCGGCTGCCCGAGGCGTCCGACAAGGGCGCGACCTATCTGTGCCGTTTGCGCAAGGGAATCTTCTTCGCGCCGGATGCCGCGTTCAAGGGCAAGCAGCGCGAGCTCGTGGCGGCCGATTACGCCTATTCGCTGAAGCGACTCCTCGACCCGGCGCTCAGGTCGCCGTGGGCCTGGCTCGTCGAAGGGAAGCTCGTCGGCGGCGATGAGCTGGTCGCCGCGGGCAAGGGGAACGGGAAGTTCAACTATGACCTGCCGATCGCAGGCCTCGAGATCGTCGACCGCTATACGCTTCGCATCCGTCTCAAGCAGCCGGACTACACGTTTCCCTACGTCCTCGCGATGCCGGCCACGTCGGCCGTCGCGCGGGAAGTCGTCGAAGCCTACGGCATCGATACGGGGGCGCACCCGGTAGGTACGGGCCCTTACCTTCTTCGCGAATACCAGCGCAGCCATCGCATCGTGCTCGAGGCGAGCCCCGGATATCGCAAGGTCGTGTTCGACGAGCCGATTCCTGTGAACCGAGAGGATGCCGCGATCGCGCGCTTGCTCAAGGGCAAGCAACTTCCCTTGATCGGCCGCATCGAGATCTCGGTCATCGAGGAAGGGCAGCCGCGGTGGCTCGCGTTTCTCAAGCAGGAGGTCGATTACCTGCAGCCTTTTCCTCTCGACTTCATCGCGGAGCTGCTCGACGACAACGGAAAGCTCAGGCCCGAGCTGGCGGCGAAAGGCATCCACCACGAGCTACTGCTGCGCCCGAATACCTGGTGGACGTATTTCAACATGGAGGATCCGGTCGTCGGCGGTTATGCGCCGGAGAAGATCGCGCTGCGGCGCGCGATCAGCATGGCTTTCAATACCGGGGAATTCATTCGCGTGCTCTACCGGGGCCGAGCGGTCCCGGCGGAGGGTCCCGTTCCTCCCGATGTCGCGGGCTACGACCCGGCGCACAAGACGCAGGCGCAGCTCTACGATCCGGCGGCCGCGCGGGCGCTGCTGGATCGCTTCGGCTACAAGGATCGCGATGGCGACGGCTACCGGGAGTTGCCCGACGGCAAGCCGCTCACGCTCGAGCGCTGGTCGACGCCGTCCTCGAGAGACCGCCAGATCGACGAGCTGTGGAAGAAGAACATGGATTCGATCGGGATCCGAATCGTGGTCAAGAAGGACAAGCTTCCGGAGATCCGCAAGATGGCACGGGCCGGCAAGCTGCAGATGCGCATCGACGGCTGGAACGCCGACTACCCCGACGCTGACAACTTCATGCAGCTGCTGTACGGCTCCAACATCGGCCAGTCCAACGATTCGCGCTTCAATCTGCCCGAATTCAATCGGCTCTACGAGCAGTCGCGAAAGCTTCCCGACTCACCGGAGCGAACCAAGCTCTACGATCGCATGACCGATCTGGTCATCGCCTACGCCCCCTGGAAACTGACGCATCACCTGCTCGAGGATCACGTCATCCAGCCCTGGGTCGTCGGCTACAAGCCGCACCCCATCCGCAGCGACATCTGGAAGTATCTCGACATCGACCCTGGCAAGCGGCCCAAGTAGAAACCATCACACGAGACTACGACCACGGCGGTTTAGAATACCAAGTCCGAAAGAGGGGCATCCATGAGCGAGCACAGCTGGCGCGGCGTCTATCCTGCCCTGACCACCAAGTTCAAGCCTGACTACCGCCTTGACATCGCGGCGATGGAGAAGCATTTCGCCTGGCAGATCGAAAGCGGCGTCGACGGGCTGATCGTCTGCGGCTCTCTGGGCGAGAATTCGGTCCTCTCGGGTGAGGAGAAGCTCGAAGTGCTGCGCGTCGCGGCGCGCGTGTCGGGCGGCAGGGTGCCGGTGCTCATGACCATTGCGGAAGGAAGCACCGCGGAAGGCATCACGCTCGGCGAGCGTTCGGCGCGCGAAGGCGCGGACGGACTCATGGTGCTGCCAGGGATGCGCTACGTCTCCGATCGGCGCGAGACGATCGCGCATTATCGCGCCATCGCCAAGGCGAGCCCGAGACCGATCATGGTCTACAACAACCCGATTGCCTACGGCGTGGACGTGACGCCGGAGATGTTCGAAGAACTCGCCGATGAGCCGGCGCTCGTTGCCATCAAGGAATCCTCTGACAACGTGCGCCGCGTCACCGACATCATCGCGCGAACGGGCGGACGCTACGCGATTTTCTGCGGCGTCGACGATCTCGCGATGGAGGCCATGCTCATGGGCGCGTGTGGCTGGGTCGCGGGGCTCGTCGATGCCTTCCCGCGCGAGACGGTGGCGATCTATCGGCTGATCAGCGACGGCCGCGTCGAGGAAGCGCGCGCGATCTATCGCTGGTTCTCGCCGCTGCTGCATCTGGACGTGTCGCGCAAGCTCGTCCAGAACGTCAAACTCGTCGAAGCGATCGTGGGCGTGGGCACGGAGATCGTACGGCCGCCGCGGCTGCCGCTGGCGGGTGAAGAACGCGCCCAGGTGATCGCGCTGGTCGAGCAGGCGTTGAGGACGCGTCCCGTGCTGCCGGCCGTCGAATTCGCATAGGTTCCAAGCCGCGGATTCGCGCCGTGAAGCGCCGGATCGCGTTCCTCGATTCGCATACCGCGGGGGAGCCGACGAGGCTGGTCCTCGACGGCGGACCCGATCTCGGCGAAGGAACCCTGGCGCAGCGGCTCGCGGTCTTTCGCGAGAAGCACGATCGCTGGCGCTCCGCGATCGTCAACGAGCCGCGCGGCTCGGATGCGATCGTCGGCGCGCTCCTTTGCCGCCCCTCCGACCCGAGCTGCGAGGTCGGGGTGATCTTCTTCAACAATGTTGGCACGATCGGCATGTGCGGACATGGCACGATCGGGCTCGTCGCCTCGCTTGCGCATCTCGGCCGCGTCCGTCCCGGACGGCTCAGGATCGAGACGCCGGTCGGCATCGTGACCGCCGAGCTGCTCGAGTCCGGCGAAGTCGTCGTCTCGAATGTGGCCAGCTACCGCGCGCGCAAGGACGTCGCGATCGAGGTTCCCGATCTCGGCCTCGTCCGGGGCGACGTCGCGTGGGGCGGCAACTGGTTTTTCCTCGTCGAGGGACACGGGCTCGACATCGGCCTGTCCAATCTCGACGCGCTGACGAGCTATGCGAGCCGCGTGCGGCTCGCACTCGCCCGAGCCGGCGTGCGCGGCGACGACGGCGCCGAGGTCGATCACGTCGAGCTTTCTGCTCCCGCCGATCCAGCCGAGGCCGACGCGCGCAACTTCGTGCTGTGTCCGGGCAGGGCCTACGACCGTTCGCCGTGCGGAACCGGGACCAGCGCCAAAATGGCCTGCCTGTTCGCCGACGGCAGACTGCGCGCAGGCGAGCCGTGGCGCCAGCAAGGCATCCTCGGCGGCCTGTTCCACGGGCACGTCGAGGTACGCGACGGCCGCCTCTACCCGTTCATTCGCGGCGAAGCGCACGTCACTGCCGAAGGCGCGCTCATCATCGACGACCGCGACCCGTTCGCCTGGGGCATCGCAACGAAGCCGCGCTGATTGGCGCTTACTGCTTCGGCAGCGTATAGGGCGCGCACTCGACGAGCTGCGCCTGGGTGGCATTCGTGAAATCGAGGAGCGTGAATTCCAGGTCCTTGCCGCGAAGCTCGAGGTTGCCGTTGCTGAAGCGCATGCCGGATGCGCTCGGCACTTGGTAGAGGATGATGCGATCGCCGCCCAGAAGAATGCGCACCTCGCCGGTGTCGAAGCGGATCACCACCCGCTCGCCGTGGAGCTGGCAGACGATGGTGTTCTTCGCGGCCTCCTGCTCCTCCTTGCTCGGGTTGTCGACGCAGCCCACGAGAGCGATCGCCGTGAGCAGCGCGCCGCCCAGCCGAGCGCGGCTCATGTCTGTCTCTCGTCGCAAAGACGCGACGCCTGCATGCGCCCGCCGGCCTGGGGCTTGAAGACGAAACGGCACAGGTCGTATTGCTCTGCGGTGAGGGCGCCGACGGCTGCACGCAGCGCGTTGTCGGACAAGGTCGGCTGCCGAGCGAGAATCCGGCCGTAGTGGAGCGAGGGCTCGGCGATAACAAGGTAGTCGCCTCCGGCTGCGATCACGACCTGGTTGCGACCAAAGGGGTACCACCAGATGCCGAACTGGTTGACGAAGGTCACCTTGAGCACGGCAGGCATCGCGGGATCGACCGGCCGGGCGCGCCCTTCGCTTTGCTCGGTACCGCCGTCAGGACGAACGCAGCGATTGCGCACGATCAACGCGCCGCCTTCATCGGGCACGTATTCGACCAGTGTATCGCGCGCACACTTACCCTGGAAAAACCCGGGGATCGAAGCAATCTCGTACCACTTGCCCTGATAGCGCGAAAGCTCGAATTCGCTCAGCGGCGTGAGCGCGACGGCGGGCGCGCTCAGCGCCGCGGCCAGCATAGGCCATACGCATCGCATCGTTGGTCCTCGACTCCCAAAAAATGGGAGCTTAGCAATCGACGACGTTGACCGCCAGTCCGCCGAGCGAAGTCTCCTTGTACTTCGCCATCATGTCGCGGCCGGTGTCATACATCGTCTTGATGACCGTGTCGAGCGCGACGCGATGCGTGCCGTCGCCGCGGAGCGCGAGCGACGCGGCGTTGATCGCCTTCACCGCGCCCATGGCGTTGCGCTCGATGCACGGAATCTGCACCAGTCCAGCGACCGGATCGCAGCTCATGCCGAGGTGGTGCTCGATGCCGATCTCGGCCGCGTTCTCGATCTGCGCGTTGGTGCCGCCAAGCGCAGCCGTGAGCCCGGCCGCTGCCATCGAGCAGGCCACCCCGACCTCGCCCTGGCATCCGACCTCGGCGCCGGAGAGCGAGGCGTTGCGCTTGCACAGGCCGCCGATCGCCGCAGCCGTGAGCAGGAACGCGACGATGCCCTCGTGGTTGCGCTCTTCGTAGTTTTCGCGGTAGTGGCGAATGACGGCGGGAATGATCCCCGCAGCACCGTTGGTTGGCGCGGTCACCACGCGCGAGCCGGCGGCGTTTTCCTCATTGACCGCGATCGCATAGACGCTCACCCAGTCGGTCGCCTCGGTCGGATTCCTTTCCTTGGCCGCCTGCTTCGCGAGCAGCCCATCGCGCAAGGATTTTGCGCGGCGTCGGACGTTGAGGCCGCCGGGCAGGATGCCGTCGTGTGCCATGCCGCGCTCGATGCTGTCGTTCATGACCGACCACAACTTCAGAAGGCGGCTGCGCACTTCTTCCGGGCTGCGCAAGGCGTGCTCGTTGACACGCATCATCTCCGGAATGCGCTTCTTCGCCGCAGCGCCGTTCGCGAGCAGCTCCGCCGCAGTCGCGAACGGGTAGGGGACGTGCAGCGGCTCCAGGTGTCCGCCGAACTGCTGCGCCTCCCCCTCGTCGACCACGAATCCGCCGCCGACCGAAAAATAGGTCTTGCGCGCGATCATGACCGGGGTCGCGTCATATGCGGTGAAGCGCATCCCGTTGCTGTGGAATGCGAGAGCCTTGTCGATGCGGAAGCGCAGGTGATCCTGCTCGACGAACGGGACGGGTCGCCGGCCGTCGAGCAGCAGCATCCGCTCGGCCCGGATGCGGCGCACTTTCGGCTCGACCTGATCGGGATCGATGCCGTCGGGCGTTTCGCCGGACAGGCCGAGCATGACCGCGCGATCCGTTCCGTGGCCGCGCCCAGTGAGCGCAAGCGAACCGTAAAGATCGACGACCACGTGCGCCGTCTGATCGAGCTTGCTGTCGGCGGCAAGCTCGTGCACGAAGCGGCGCGCCGCACGCATCGGTCCGACGGTATGCGAGCTGGATGGACCCAGTCCGATCTTGAACAGATCGAAAGTGCTGACGAACATCGCGAGGCGGTGCGGCTTGTGGGTTGAGCTCCGGCGGTCGTCGCCGCGTGGTTTCATCGGCATGCGCGAGGCGTGCGCCTGCGCGCGTATTCGACCTGCCGCCGATGTTAGACTGAACAATCATGATACTCCGGGGGCCATGGTGATGCACCGTGCGTGCGCGATAGTCCGCATGGTCCTCGTGGTCTTCGCCTGGGGCGTGCTCGCGGCCATCGCGGCAGCGCCGGGCACCGAGGCGGGCTGGCAGGCTTATCGCGGCGGCGACTATGCCGCGGCCCGGGCGATCTACGAGCGGGGCGCGGCGAAGGGCGATCGACTGGCGCAGTTCAACCTCGCCATGATGCTTCTGCGCGGGGAGGGCGGTCGCGCCGACATCGACGGCGGCGTGGCCTGGCTGCGCAAGGCGGCCGAAGCGGGCCTGCCGCAAGGGCAATACAACCTGGGTCTTCTATACGAGAACGGGATCGGGGTGACCCGCTCGCTGACGATGGCCACCGAGTGGTGGCAGAAGGCGGCCGATCAGGGGCACACCGAAGCCCAGGTCCAGGTGGCTACGCAGTATTTTCTGGGACGCGGCGCGCCGAAAGACTGGAAGCTCGCCGCCAAATGGTACGAGGCGGCGGCGGAGAACGGCGACGTCGGGGCGCAATACATCATCGCTAGCTTCTACGAGCACGGCGACGGCGTGCCGCAGGATCTGAAGAAAGCGCTCGAGTGGTACATGGCCGCCGCGAAGCAGGGCGACGCGGGCGCGGCTGTGCAGGCGAAGGACGTAGCGCGGCGGCTGGCCGAAGGGAAGAAACCGTAGCGACAACGAAGGCCGGCCTTACGTCCGAGGCGCGAAGCGCACCCGCTCGGGATACGAAAGCACTTCCGGCAGCTCGCCGACCGCTAGGCGGTCCTGCGCCGCCTTCCACCAGTCGGCATCGAGAAGGTCGGCGTGAGATGCCATGAAAGCCGCGCGCACGGCGGGATCGGTCAACAGAAAAGTCGCGAACTCCTCGGGAAAGACGTCGCTCGGCCCCACCGGATACCATACTTCACTCGCCATCTCGTCGTAATCGGTCGGCGGCGGTGGAATCCGCTTGAAGCGACAGTTGGTTATGTATTCGATCTCGTCGTAGTCGTAGAACACGACGCGGCCGAAGCGCGTGACCCCGAAGTTCTTGAACAACAGGTCGCCCGCAAAGATGTTCACTGCGGCGAGCTGCTTCAGGGCGTCACCGTAGTCGCGGATCGCTTTCGACCGCTGCTCCGCCGTGGCGGTCTCCAGAAAGAGGTTCAGCGGCGTCATGCGCCGCTCGATGTAGACATGACGCACGATGATCACGTCGCCGTCTTCCTCGATCGCGGAGGGTGCGACCGCCTTCAGCTCATGGATGAGCTCCCGCGTGCAACGGGCGCGCGGAATGGCGACGTCGGAGTATTCCAGCGTGTCCGCCATCCGGCCGACGCGGTCGTGGTGCTTCACGAGGTAATACTTCTCCTTCACCCTTTCCGGAGTCGTCTCCTTCGACGGCGCGATGCGGTCGCGGATCACCTTGAACACGTAGGGGAACGAGGGCAGCGTGAACACCGTCATGACCAGGCCCTTGATCCCGGGCGCCACGATGAAGTCGTCGGTCGAGTGCTTGAGATGGTGCAGGAAATCGCGGAAGAAAAGCGTCTTGCCCTGCTTCTGCAGCCCCACCATCGTGTAGAGCTCCGCCTCCGTGCGTACGCGGGCGACGTCCTTCAGGAAGGCAACGTAGGCGGAAGGAACCTCCATGTCGACCAGGAAATAGGCGCGGTTCGCCGAGAACAGCAGAGCAATCTGGTCCGGGTCGAGCAGCAGCGCATCGAGATAGAGCTTGCCCTCGGTGTCGTGCTTGATCGAAACGACGAAGGGATAGACGTGAAAGCCGTTCAGCACGCGCCCGACGATGTATGCCGTGCGGTTGCGGAAGAACAGCGAGGAGAGCACCTGGAGCTGGTGGTTCGCTTCAGTGACGAACGGCCGCGGGAAGCGCGCCCGGAAAGCCGCGAGCACGTTTCTCAGGTCACGGCGAAAGTCCGCGAAGCGGGCGTCGAGCTGGAAGTCGAGGATGACGTCGATCAGCGCGCGGCGCAGGCCGTGTTGCCGCGGATAGTACGACCGGTACGACGGCGGGTCGGCGTCAATGTGATCGGTCGAGACGGCAGGGCGCACAAACAGACAGCGGTTGTGAAAATAGTTGCGGTGCAGGATCTTGCAGGAGACCGAATTGAAGAAGGTTTCGGCGCACTCCGGCTGCTTGTGGTCGATGAGGAGCGATATGTAGTTGCGCTTGACAGCTTCCCAGCGCGCCTCGTCGATGTGCGCGCAGCCGAACTCCCGCTCGAGGCGCGCCACCGTCTCGAGCACGCGCCGGTCGTAGAAATCGATGCGGTCCTGCGAGGTGTGCGCGATGGCGAGCCAGTGGCGGTCCTCGAAGTGCTTCTTCGCGGTACGGGCGCAATCGCGGAAGATCGCGTAGTGCCGGTTGAAGCCGTCGAGCGTGGCTCGCGCAATCGCGGCGGGGTCAGCCGGGACCGCCAGCTCGACGGGCCGCGGGCGCGCGGCAGATTGGGGCGGCGGCTTCGCTGGTGCGGCAGGCGTTTCCATGGGCATCGGGGCCAGATCGATCGGGCGGCGGCATGAGTTTACCGCGCTGGAGATGACGCTGCGCCTGCAGCGGCGTAGAGTGAGCAGATGATCCGTCTCGCTTGGCGCATTTCCGGTCGCTTCCGGTCGCACCCGCAGGGCGCGCTGTTCCTTCTTGCCGCAGTCTCTGCCGTGCTTGGTTCACCGGCGGCGGCGGAGATCTTCAAATGTACCGACCAGACCGGAAACGTCACCTACCAGAACGAGAAATGTCCCGCCGGAACCAAGGCCGGAAAGGTCGACATCTTCGACAACAACTGGACGGCGAGCCGCAGTGAAAGGGATGCCGAGTGGCAACGCAACGCCTCGCAGCATCGCGTGTTGACCGGCATGCCGGCGCGTTGGGTACGCGAAGCGCTGGGCGATCCTGCGGAGACGCTCGAGACGACGACCGGCGGCGCATCGGAGCTTTGGGTCTACAACCTTTTCGACCGCAGCGTCCAGGTCGGAATGCTCGACAACCAGGTCGTATGGGTGCGGGAGACCCCGCTGGCGGTGCCAAGCGCACGCGTCGCACCCGAACCTGCGGCCTCGTCCGCGGCACGATCCTCCGCCGTGTCGCCCCCTTCAGCATCGGCAACGCCGGGGGCCATCGACATCCTGCGCGCCCCGGAAATGCGCTCGGCCGAGGCCCCACGCGCGGCTGAGACGCCGCGCGCGACTGCGACTGAGACGCCGCGAGGGCCTGACGCGACAGCGCAGCGTGCGGCCGAGCCGCCGCGGACGGCGGATGCGTCACGCCGCATCGCGCGTGGCCGCGATTGCCGCGAAGTGCTCGCCGAGCTGGGTCCTCCGGACCGGCAGCGCGAGATCCCGGCCAGCGATGCCGCGGGAACCGACGCGATAACCGAGTACCTCTACGAGCCGAGCGGTAGCGCCGACCCCGCGCGAACGCGCATTCTCTGCGCGAACGGAAGAGTAGAGGGCGTCGACCGGAGCGTTGCGCGCTAGCTCCGCCACGGCAGTCCCTCGCTGCGCTCGCTCCGCTCGCATTGACAGCAGATCCCTCGCTGCGCTCGCTCCGCACGCACTGACAGCAGATCCCTCGCTCCGCTCGGGATGAGGCGCGCTTACCGGCGCGCCTCACTTATCCGTGTCGAGCTGTTTCTTGATGTCCTCGGTGTACTTGTTGTACTCGGTAACTGCCTCGTTGCCCGAGGCGATCGCGGTGTTCGCCAGCGTCCGGGCGTTGTCCACATACTTCCTGATGCACTCGCCGTACTCCTTGTACGAGGCATTGAAGGCCTTGATCTTGGCGTCGGACGCCGACTTGCCCGGGTATGGGGGCGCGACGCAACTGTGCGGCGGGATCGTCGGCATGCCGGTGGCTGCCGCGGCGGGCTGTGCCGGCGGTGCAGGCGTTTCAGGCGTTGCGGCGGTTGGAGCCGGCGGAGCCGGGGGACGCGCGGGCTGCGGCGGCGCCTGGTAGGTCTGAGCCAGTACGATCGACGCCAAGGGCGCCGCGATCATTGCGATCAGGGCGAAACGGACGTTCATGAGCTTTAGCCTCTGAGCGGGGAGAAAGAAAACATTTTAGCAGGCTCATGCGAGCCGCAGGTCAGAGCCGCAGCAGCATCGACGCGACGAGTGCGATGCCCGCGCCGACGAGATCGCCCACGATGGGACTGCGGTCGCTGCTGCCTTCCGGCGGATGCATGGAGAGCGCTTCGGCGAGTCGGTCGATGTCGATCGAATGCGCACGCTGATCCGTCGCTCCCAGGGCGCGCACGGCGTTGGTCACCGCGTCCGGGTCGAGGATCGAAATCGGGGAGCCGCAGTACTTGCACGCCGTGTCGTGCTCGAGATCGAGCGGGGCGCCGCAATTGGAACACTGCACCTGCTGCACGTTGGCCTTGAGCGCCGCAAGCTCGGCGCCCGTGATCGGGCGCACGAAGTTCTTTTCGAGCAGAAATTGAAAGAACGGGGTCAGCCGCCCGTGCCCGAATGGGCAGCGGAAATAGGTGAAGCGCGTCGCGTGCTGAAGATCGTGCGTCAGCTCCAGCCTCGTGTGGCAGCGAGGACAGTTGATGACGCCCGGCAGCGCGCTGCGCGCCGGCACCCGGTGCTCGTTGAGGGCGGTGAACACGTCGAGCACGCCTCGAGCGGTGAGCTGCTGGCTTTCCATGATATCGAACCAGATGACCTGGCACTGGAAGCAGAAGTCGAGCGACACGCGGCCGATATCGTGGCGCTCGAAGTCG
>DATJWL010000055.1:0-14540 GCA_035501215.1 Casimicrobiaceae bacterium | reverse complement strand
CAACTCGCGCTCGGCTACGTCGGGAGCCGCTGGTTTCTCGGCGCCTGCATCATCGGCGCGACGACCATGGCGCAGCTCGAGGAGGACATCGCCGCGGCGCAGTTCGAGCTCGATGCGGAGACCCTCTCCGAGATCGCGAAGGTGCAGGAACGCTATCCCAATCCGGCAGGCTGATGTCATTTCTCTGGCCACAGGCCCTTTGGCTGCTGCTCGCGGCGCCCGCGCTGGTCGCCCTGTACATCTTTCTGCTGCGGCGGAAGAAGAAGAACGCGCTGCGCTACGCGAGCCTGGGCCTCGTTCGCGAGGCGCTCGGGCCGCGGCAGCGTTTCCGCCGGCACGTGCCGCCGCTGCTGTTTCTGCTCGCGATGATCGCGCTCATCGTAGCAATCGCGCGGCCGAGCGCGACCATAACGCTGCCTTCCGAGCAGCGCACGATCATCCTCGCCGTGGATGTCTCGCTCAGCATGCGCGCCAACGACGTCGAGCCGAGCCGCATCGAAGCCGCGCGCACCGCGGCGAAGACTTTCGTTCGCGAGCAGCCGTCCGACGTGCGCATCGGCATCGTGAGCTTCGCGGGGTCGGCCTCGGTGGTACAGAAGCCCACACGCGACCGCGACGAGCTCATCGCAGCGATCGACCGGCTGCAGCTCCAGCTTCACACCGCGATCGGCAGCGGCATCATCATGTCGCTCGCCACGCTCTTCCCCGACGAGGGGCTGGAGCTCGCGATCGCGGATTTCGGCGTCGCGCCGCTGCGCGACGGTACGCGTGCCAAGTCGCTCGATCGGCCACGCGACGAGAAGAAGGAGTTCAACCCCGTTCCGCCCGGTTCGAATCGCTCCGCGGCGATCATTCTGCTTACCGACGGACGGCGCACCATCGGGCCGGACCCGCTCGAAGCGGCACAGATGGCCGCGGATCGCGGCGTGAAGGTCTATGCAGTGGGCTTTGGCAAGGCCGGCGGCGGCACCGCGACCGTCGACGGCATGCCGATCTACATGCGCTTCGACGAGGAAACGTTGAAGGCCATCGCCGCGCTCACGGAGGCGGAGTATTTTCAGGCGAGCAGCGCCGCCGAGCTGAAGAAGGTCTACGAAACCCTCAACGCCCGCTACGTGCTCGAGAAGAAGGAAACCGAGATCTCCGCGCTCGCGAGCGCGCTCGGCGCGCTACTTGTGCTCGCGGCTGCGGCCCTGTCGCTCTGGTGGACGCATCGCATCGTGTAGGGGAGTTAACATCGCGCACTCGACCGCCTGTTGCACAAACCGCGGCGAGGCCTATAATGACAGCGTCATAGGACCGTCATCGCTCGCGCCCGACTGCTCGAAGGAGGCATCATGCTTGGTTTCAATCGAACCGCCGACGCCAAGGAAGGCGTCAAGCCCGGACTCAAGCCGGCCCTGTACGAACCGCCGGTGAGCTCGACGCGGCTCTCGGGCATCCGCGCACCTTCGCCAGCGCCGATCACGCCGCCGCGCGAGGCGACAAGCGCGGGCGCGCCGACCGTACACGCTCAGCCTGCGCCGGAACCCGCGCCCGCGGCCCCGGTGCTGAACGACGCTCCCGGAAGCAAGCTCTTCGTCGGCATCAATATCAAGTTGAAGGGCGTGGAGATCTCCGATTGCGACGCTCTGGTCATCGAGGGGCAGGTCGAGGCGACCGTGCACAGCAAGCTGATGCAGGTCGCGCAACCGGGAACGCTGCACGGGACGGCGCTCATCGACGTCGCCGAGATCCATGGCGAATTCTCGGGCGAGCTGACCGCGCGCACGCGGCTCGTCGTGCATGGCACCGGGCGCGTTTCGGGGACGATCCGCTACGGCAAGCTCATCGTGGAGGAGGGTGGCGAGCTTTCCGGCGACGTGAAGCGGCTCGACGCCGGCAACGAGCAGGCCCAGCAATCGCTGCTTGCAGGGTCGTCGCCGCGATACTGATTACTCACCGTGTCGACGGTGACGCTGCCGCTGAAGATCGACCTGCGCTCGTAGGGCGAAACCGGCTACGTTGAGGCTTCCTCGCGCACCGGCTCGAGCACGACCTTCGCGCGCGCGGCTTCCATCGTCCTGGCGAGAAGCGTCATCAGCGCATAGACCGCGTCGATGTGCGGCGTCGCAACGCCGGTCAATTCGCCCAGCTCCTTCACCGAGCCGATCAGCGCATCGATTTCGATGGCGCGCCCGGCCTCCACGTCCTGCAAGGTCGAGGTCTTGTGCTTGCCGACTTTCTCCGCGCCGGCGATGCGCTTCTCGAGCGGCACACGGAATGTCGCGCCGAGCTTCTCTCCGATCGCCTGCGCCTCGCGCATCATGTCGCCGGCGAGCGCGCGCGTGGTCGGATCCTGGCAGACGTCGACGAGCGTCGCGTGCGTAAGCGCGCTGATCGGATTGAAGCTGAGATTGCCCCACAGCTTGAGCCAGATTTCCGAGCGAATGTCGGCCAGGATCGGGGCCTTCAAGCCTGCCTTCGTCATGATTTCGGAGATCTGCTTCACGCGCTCCGTTTCCGCGCCGTCCAGCTCGCCGATGGGGAAGCGGTCGCCCTCGACATGCTTCACCACACCTGGCGCGACGATCTCGCCCGCAGGATAGACGACGCAGCCGACGATGCGCGCTGGATCGATGTGCGCGGCGATCACGCCATCCGGATCGGCGGTGCGCATGCGGTAGCCGCCGTGCGGGCCGCTGAATTTCTGAAAGTACCACCATGGCAAGCCGTTCTGCAGCGGGATGACGGCAGTGTCGCGGTGGAACATCGCAGCGAGCTGCGGCGCGAGCGGCGCGATCTGGTTTGCCTTGACCGCGAGAAAGACGAGGTCCTGCTCGCCGGCCTCTGCGCAGGTCGCCACCGCGCGCAGATTCGTCGCGACCTCCTCGCTGCCGTCGGCGTGCACGAGCCTGAGCCCGTTCTTCCGGATCGCGTTGAGATGCGCGCCGCGATCCACGACGCTCACCGGCTGACCCGCCAGCGAAAGCCGGACCGCGATCAGGCCGCCGATGGCGCCGGCGCCGACGATGCCTATCTTCATGTCGTCCTCCTGAAAGACGCGCTCACTCGAAGCGATTGGTCAGAGTGCCCACGCCGTCGATCACGATGCTGACCGTGCTGCCGGGCTTCATCGAGCCCACGCCGACCGACGTGCCGCAGGCGATCACGTCGCCGGGCTCGAGCGTCATGTCGCGCGAGATGAGCGCGACCAGCGCCGCCGGCGCAAAGATCATGTCGGTCACCGGATAATTCTGCCGCTCCTGTCCGTTGAGAATGGTCTTGACGGTCAGCGTCGCGGGATCGAGGCCGGTGGCGATCACCGGTCCGAACACGCCGAAGGTGTCGAAGCTCTTGGCGCGGGTCCACTGCGCGAAGGTCGCATCCTTGTTGATGAGCTCCGCCGCAGTGACGTCGTTGATGCAGGTGTAGCCGAGGATATGCGCGGGAGCCTCCGTGTCCGACACTGCCCGGCATCGCTTGCCGATGACGACGCCCAGCTCGCCTTCGTAGATCACCTTGCCCGCATACGACGCCGGCACGCGAATCGTTTCTTCGTGCGCGAGAAACGAATTGTTGGCCTTGAGGAAGTAGAGCGGCTCGGGTGGAATCGGATTGCCGAGCTTCTCGGCGAGCGCGCGAAAGTTGTTCCATAGCGCGATCATCTTGCTCGGCGTGACGGGCGTGAGGACCTTCGTCTCGCGCAGCGGCACCGACTCGCCGCTGGCCTCGTGCTCGCCGAGGAGACTCCCCGAGTGAAGGCGAACGGTCTCGCCTTCGAGCAGGCCGAAACGCTCGCGTCCCTGGTGCTGGACGCGAATCCAGTGGGACATGGATACCTCCTCCTGACGCCGCGCCTGCGGCTCACCCCCCGGCCGCGAGTGTTTCTCTTCGTCGACGTCCTACAAAAAAAGATACCACAACGGCATGGCGCGCTGGCGTGCTGGGCGCCGCTCGTCGCGGCGCAAGGGGCCTACCCGACGAAGCCGATCCACATGGTGGTGCCGCTCGCGGCCGGCAGCGCGGTGGACAACGCCATGCGCGTCGTCACCCAGCGCATGGCGGAGAACATGGGACAAAGCATCGTCATCGTGGGACATTCTGTGCGACTTCGAACCGGTATAGCTGGTCGCGACGGTCCAGCGGGGATTGGTCTATCGAGCGATTCGCCCTATCGCAGCGCCGCTGATCTCATCGCGGCCACGAAGGCGAGTCCCGGAAGGCTCAACTACGCCTCCGGCGGCAACGGCAGTCCGCAGCACGTGGCGATGGAGCTCTTTGCATCGCTCGCGGGCATTTCGCTGATGCACGTTCCCTACAAGGGCGCGACCCAAGCCGCGGTCGGCGTGGCGGCGGGCGAGGTTCCCGTTGCGTTTCAGGGGCTCGCCACCGTGACAGGGCTCATCAAGGGAGGAAAGCTTCGTCTCATCGCGGTCACCACGCCGCAGCGGCTGCCGCAATTCCCCGATGTGCCGACGGTTTCGGAGTCGGGGCTGCCCGGCTTCGAATTCAATTCGTGGGCGACGGTCATGGCGCCGGCGGGAACGGCGAAGGCCAACATCGCGAGGCTCAATGCGGAGATCGTCAAGGCGCTCGCGGCGCCGGACATTCAAGAGAAGCTCCTCGCGCAGGGACTAACGCCGCGCGGCTCGAGCCCCGAGGAGCTGCGGCAGGCGACGCGGCAGCAGCTCGCCCGCTACTCTACGCTGATGAAGCAGGCAGGCATCGGAGCCGAATAACGCCGCGTTGTTCCACAGCGCGACCCGGTACCGACCGAGCGGCGCCGCGCGGTGAAGGCGAGGAAAACGTGGCGCATGGGATGCGCCAGAAACGTTTCCGGCCGGGCGGGGCCCGGCCGGAGTTATCGCGGACGCTACTTAAGCTTCGGCGCTTTTTCGAGCGCGCCGTCTGGCCAGCCAGCCGCCTCCGAGAGCGGCGAAGAGCAGGCCGAGCGAGCCGGGTTCAGGTGTGGCGCCCACGACGCAGTCGATGGGCACTCCGTTTACTTCTCTACACTCGGGGCCGAAGATGACAGTTCCGCCCTGGGAGAACGTTTCCCCTCCATCGAGTGAAATGAAGGCGGGATCAATTTCGGACAAGATTTCAGTTTCGGAGAGGATTTGGAATTGCAGCCAAAAGTTGTCGTCGCTGTAATAATCGCCCGTCCCCGGATTGGGCCCCATCCAGCCTGTTTCGACCCCTGCGAGTTGCCCGCCTTCGATGTCAACAGCGGTGATCTGCCAGAAGTCGTGCGCCTCAGACGTCAGGTCGAATGTGCCCAGCACCGAGCCATTGGGCGGAGTGTCCGTAGCGAAGCTGTAGAGGTTGACGTTGCCGCTGTACACGGTGGCAACGCCGCAGTCGCCGGACGCGTTCCCGGTCGAAAACACGCCGTTGCCTTGGGCGAAGCAATTGTCGTCGATGGTGAATATGTATTGGCCAGTGAAGCCGGGTATGTTGGTACCGTTTCCGCCCGGATCGTTGGCCGCGGGGTAATGCCCCGCCTGCGCCGACGCGCCGACCAACAGGGAAAGCGTCGAAACGACCGCCTTGCTCGTTGCCCGCCTGCTCTTCTTGCTCACGGAGCCTCCCGTCGCACTCAAAATGGGCAAAGGCCAAAACCAAACCCGCCTTGCTTCGGCCGCTGTTTCAGCAGAGAGCAAGAAGCAGACCGCCTGTCTGAACCTTTTCCAATCCCTTTGATTCGAATAGACTTTCGCCGATCGCCGCGAGCTCGAGCAGGCACTAGCCCGGGGCAAGTGTAAAGTTCTTCGACAAGCTCGGCAGGTTTAGGGGATACCCGGGACCGAGAAACTGGCTGGCGGCTCCCCGCGCTGATGGCGCTCCCACATTTCGATGTATGCCGCCTCGATGTGCCGGCGAAAGCGGTCTGTATCGAACAGCGGCCAGCTCGTGCGATGAGCGAGAAGCTTCTGTTTGATCTCGCCCAGCCTTGCCGGATCGCCCGCCAGCCGCAGCGCGAGCGCCACGTAGTCGTCGAGCGAATCGGTGATCAATTCGGGCAAGCCCACGGCTCGAAGCAAGCTTGCCGCCACCCGCCCGGTGAAGGTCGTGCCGATGCAGGTCAGCACCGGCAGTCCCGCCCACAGGGCGTCGCTCGCCGTGGTGTGAGCGTTGTATGGCAAGGTGTCGAGAAACAGATTCGCCTGCCGATGCCGTGCGAGGTGGTCTTCGTGCGCGAGTCGGGGAGCGAAGATCAAGCGGTCTGGGTGCACCCGACGCCCAGCCGCCTCCCGCCGCAGATTGCTCTGCGCCGCGGCGTTGCCCTCCAGCAACCACAAGACGCTTCCTTCAACCTCGCGCAGCAGGAGCATCCAGACGTCGAATATCTGCGGCGTGGTCTTGTAGTTGTTGTTGAAGCAGCAGAACACGAAACCGCGTTCGGGAAGCCCGAGTTCCGCCCGGGTGGGCGTACGCTCCGCGATGCTTTGCATCGAGTCGTTGACCAGGTAGCTGTCGGGCAGATAGACGACCTTTTCTGAGTACCAGGGATGATGCTCGCGTGGAATGACGACCTCGTCGGCAACGATGTAGTCGATGAAGTCGGCACCCATGGTCCCCGGATAGGCGAGGTAGCTCACTTGGATCGGTGCGGCACGCTGATAGAAGATGCCCGGGCGCGCACCCGTCGAGAATCCGCTCGCGTCCACCGCGATGTCGATCTCCAGCTCCCGCATCAGTTGCACCACCTCGCGATCGCTTCGTTGCCGGACATCGATGAATCGCTCAAAGGCCGCTTTCAGGCGCGCGCGCATTGCGCTCCGATCGTCGGGGCCCGACGAGATGGCGATCGTCTCGAACCGGTTCCTGTCGTGCTGCTCGAACAGCCCGGCCATTAGGTAACCGAGAGGATGCCGGTGGAAGCTCGACGACACGTAAGCCAGGCGTATCCGGTCGTGACGATAGCGATTGCCGCTCCAAGGCTTGCTCGCCGAAGGAGCGCATTGGTTGCGCACCCAGGTCTGCGAGCAGCGAAGCTGATCCTGCGCGGAGTCAGAAACGCCGAGGAACATGAACGGCTCGATGGCGGGCTTGCCAGCCCGCACGTCGGCGATCACGCGTGTCGAGTCCTCCTCGTATGCCCGCCAGTCGCAGCAGTGCATCCTTGCACGAAGCAGCGTCCCCCTGGCGAAGGGCAGCTCGGGGTTGAGCCTGAGCGCGCGCTCGAGGTCGCGGCTTGCGGCATCGTTCCGTCCAAGATGCGACAGGGCGGCGCCACGGTTGTTGAGCGCTTCCGAAAAAGCAGGCATGAGAAGAAGCGCGCGATCGTAGCTGGCCAGCGCTTCCTGGTGGCGCCGCAACGCCGCGAGCGCGGCGCCGCGGTTGTTCAGCGCCTCGGGGAAATCGCGCTTGAGCGTTAGTGCGCGATCGTAGCTCGCCAGCGCTTCGTCGTGCCGCTTCAAGGCGGAGAGCACGGCGCCGCGGTTGTAGTGCGCAGCGGCCAGGTCGGGCTTGAGGGCCAGGACTCGGTCGTAGCTCTGCAGCGCTTCGTCGAGCCGCCCGGCGTCCTTCAGAGCGCCCCCGCGATTGTTCAGCGCCTCCACGAAGTCGGGGTTGAGCGCGAGCGCGCGGTCATAGCTTTCGAAAGCCTCGTCCAAGCGTCCGAGATCCTTCAGCGCTGTGCCGCGATTGCTCAGGGCCGCGACAAAGTCAGGTCTGAGCTTCAGCGCGAGCTCGTGACTCGCCAAGGCTGCGCTGTGTCTTCCGAGTCGCTGCAGAACGATACCGCGCGCGTTGAGGGCTTCGGGAAACTCGGGGCTCATCTCCAACGCCCGGTCGTAGCTCGCCAGCGCCTGGGTCAGCAGGCCGCGTGCGCTTTGCACGTTGCCGTGATTCGCATAGGCCTCGGCTGAGCCGGCATGCGCGCTGAGCGCCCGGCTCAGCAGCCGATCGGCCTCTTCGAGGCGCCCGCGACCTGCGGCCACCATCGCCGACAGATGAAGTGCATCGAAGTCATCGGGCCGGGCGCCGAGGACAAACCGGCAGAGGCGTTCAGCCGCAACCAGGTCGCCCGTACGGAACGATGCGACGGCGCGCTGCATCGCCTCCGCCGCACCGAGCGCCCGCGTGCGCGCGGGCTGAGCTTTGCCCCACCTGCGGACGGTCACGCGGATTCGGCGGAGACCGTGGCCGACGCCAAGGCATGCTCGATGGCCTCATCCCGTGACCAGATCCGGCCCATCAACCACGCTGCTTCGAAAGCACGCTCCCCTAGATCTGCCCGAGCCGCTTTGATGCGCGACTGCATTTCGTCTTCGCGGCGAGCCGATCGCGGGAGGCCGAACGCGTTGCGGACCGAAGCGACGGCCGCATATATCCGAATGCAGGTTTCTGTGTGTCCGGTGGACCCCAGGACCCTCGCATAGTCTTCCAGACAATCCAGCAGTTCCGAGTTCATTTCGAAGGCCTGCAAGGCGAGTAGCGCCTCGGAGAGCCTCTTCCGGGCCAGATCATGATCGCCACATGCGGCGTCGGTCTCTCCCAGGCGCCACAGCGTGATCGCCTCTCCACGCTTGTCTTGTGCGTCCTGGCAGATCTTGAGGGAACGCGTGAAGCGCGCACGAGCCGCTTGCAGATTCTCCGCCTTCAGCGCGAGGTCTCCCAGGTCGCGCTCGCAATCGCTTTCCAACTCCCGGTGCTCGATGCTGCGCGCAATCGCCAGAGACTTCTCGAAAAATTCCTGCGCCTTGCCGTCGTCGCCCTGACGCATGGAGATCTGGCCGAGGGTGATCAGCCCGAGCCCCTCTCCCAGCGGGTTGTCGATGTCGCGGAAAATGCCGATCGCTTCGGCCTCATACTCGGCTGCCTTGGCCAGATCATCGCGCTGCAGGTGCAGAGTGGCTAGCTCGGATAGCGCGGCCGCAGTCTCGATGGGAACGCCCAGACCGCGGCGAATGGCAAGGCACTCCGTGAGCATCTTGGTCGCTTCCGCATAATCGCCCTGATCGGACGCGAGGACTCCGCCGACGTAAAACGCATTGGCGCGGAAGCGGTTGGGCTCCTGAATCCCCGGGAGCGCCAGCACGGCGCGGACGTTCCTGCGTCCTTCCGTGGCGTATCCGCGGAGAAGGCGGAAACGCATCAGCCTCTGCTCGAACCTGACCGCAATCGTCGGGTCGATCTCACCGGAGAGCGCCAGCGCAATCGCAGCGCGGAGATTGCCGATATCGGCTTCCGCGCGTTTTGTCCACTCTCCCTGCTCGGGGCCGAGCAGCTTGTCGTTCGTCGTCTTAGCGAGAGCGAAGAAATATTCGCAGTGCCGCTTGGCGGTGGCCGCGACATCATCGCTCTCCTTCAGGCGCTCGCTGGCGAACTCCTGGATGGTTCCCAGCATCCCATACCGGCTGGCCAGATGCTCGCGCGCGAATTCCTTGATCGTCTCCAGCAGTCCATAACGAGATCCGTCGATCTCCTGCTCGGTCATGACCAGTGACTTCTCAACGAGCGAGGTCACCAGATCGAGCACATCCTCGGGTGCGATGGGATCGGCCCCGCAGACCGCCTCCGCCGCCTCGAGGTCGAAGCCTCCGGCAAAGACGCTCAATCGGTCGAGCACGATCTGCTCGTTTTCCTGGAGAAGGTCATAGGACCAGCTCACGAGGGCGCGCAGCGTCTGCTGGCGTTCCAGCGCGACGCGGCTGCCGCCGGTCAGAAGCTTGAAGCGATCGTTCAGCCGCGCGTTGATGTCCTTGACCGAGAGCGAGCGGAGGCGGGCCGCCGCGAGTTCGAGCGCCAGCGGTATGCCGTCGAGGCGTGCACAAAGCTCGGCGATCGCCGGAGCATCGGCCTCGGTGACCGAGAAGCCGGGTTTCTGCAACCGCGCGCGCTCGACGAACAGTTGCACCGCCTCCGAGCGCAGCAGCGCTTCGGCGCCCGCCTTGCGGTCGGGCACGGCGAGCGGAAGCACGGCGTATGTCTGCTCACCCCGGATGTGGAGCGCTTCACGGCTGGTCGCGAGGATCCGCACGCCCGGCGCAGCCTGGAGCAGGGCATCCGCCAGCGTGGCGCATGCGCTCACCAGGTGCTCGCAATTGTCGAGGATCAGAAGCAGCTGGTGCTCCCGCAGATGGGCACATAGCGTCTGCGTGATCGAGCTGCCCGGCTCCTCGCGCACGCTGAGCGCCTGTGCCGCCGCGTTCGGAACCAGCCCCGGGTCGCGGATCGGGGCGAGGTCGACGAACCACACTCCATCCGGATGCTTCTCCAGCACGTCGGCGCCGATCTGCAGGGACAGGCGGGTCTTGCCCAAGCCGCCCATCCCGAGCAGCGTCAACAGGCGCGTGCTCTCGAGCAACCGCTTCGCGTCCGCCAGCTCGCGCTCGCGGCCGACGAAGGACGTGACCTGCTGGGGCAGGTTGTTGGGGGTCGCTTCGAGCGAACGCAACGCAGGGAATTCCTGGCGGAGGTTGGGATGGACGAGCTGGAAGACGTGCTCGCTCGTCCCTAGATCCCGCAGGCGCACAGCGCCCAGGTCGCGCAGAGAAACCGAGTGCGGGAGGCGCGCATGGGCTTGGTCGAACACGGCCTGGGACAGCAGTATCTGCCCCCCATGCGCTGCCTTCATGATGCGTGCGGCGCGGTTGACGGCGCTACCGAAAAGGTCGTCGTTGCGGCGCTCGACGATGCCCAGATGCAAGCCCGCGCGGACGAGGAGCGCGACGTGGTTCTCCGACACGAGATTATCGAGCCCCAGCGCCAGGGCCGCAGTGGCGTTGAGCGCGTCCACCGGGTCACCAAAGGCGGCGTACATGCCGTCGCCGGTCATCTTGACGACGACGCCGTTGTGCGCCTCCACTACCTTGCGCGACAGTGCATCGTGCGCAGCGAGGGCGCGCGACATCCGCTCCCCCTCCTGTTCCCACAGGCGGGTGCTGCCCTCGATGTCCGTGAATAGCAGAGTCGTGCCCGCGGCTGACGGCTGCACGACGAACCTCCATTTGGCATCAGACAACCCTATACTGTACTGCTCTGGGCCGCCCTTGCCAATGAAAAAGCCGAGAGCTCGTCGACGAAAATTCGACGACTACCCGCCGTGGGCTGCAATCACGCTCGCCACGCACGCGGTGAGCTTCTTTGCGTACGGCACGTGCAGGAATTCGTTCGGCCCATGCGCGTTGGAATGCGGCCCCAGCACGCCGGTGATCAGGAATTGCGCGTCGGGAAAATGCTTGCCCAGCATCGCCATGAATGGAATCGTGCCGCCTTCGCCCATCGCGGCGGCCGGCTTGTCGTAGAAGCGTGACGATGCGTCGTCGATGGCGCGGCTGAGCCACGCCGCCGTCGGCGGCGCATTCCAGCCGGTGGCGCTCTCGGTGACTTCGAAGCGGACCCTGGCGCCGGCCGGCGGATCGGCTTCGAGCACACGCTTCATGACCTCGGCCGCCTTCACGGCGTCGACCGTCGGCGGCAAGCGCAGCGACAGCTCGAGCGACGTCTGCGGCCGGAGCACGTTGCCGGCATTGGCGATCGCAGGCAGTCCGTCGGCGCCGATGATCGACAGAGCCGGGCGCCAGGTGCGATTGAGCAGCGCCTCGGTGCGATCGGTCACCATCGGCCGCGTCGATCCGGCGAAGGGATACTTGCGGATGACGAGATCGCCGAGGATGTCCGCGGCGCGCTTCGCCTGCTCGACCCGCTCCGCCGGAATCGCCGCGTGAAATTCCTTCGGCAGCAAACGTCCCGTCGCCGAGTCCTCGATGCGGTCCAGGAGCTGGCGCGCGATGCGAAACGAGGAAGGGACCACGCCGCTCGCGTCTCCGGAATGCACGCCTTCGGTCAACACTTCGATGGTCAGCGTTCCGCCAGCCAGTCCACGCAGCGAGGTCGTCGCCCACATGCGCTCGTAATCGCCGCAGCCTGAATCGAGTCCGATGACGAAGTCGACGCGGCCCAGGCGCACCGCGAGCGCATCGAGATACGCGGGAAGATCGTAGCTGCCGCTTTCCTCGCAAGTCTCGATGAGGCCGACGCAGCGCGAATGCGGCACGCCTTGCGCCTGCAATGCCGCAATGGCGGAAAGAGCCGCGAATGCGGCGTAACCGTCGTCGGCGCTGCCGCGGCCGTAGAGCTTGCCGTCTTCGAGGAGCGGGTCCCACGGGCCATAACCCTCGCGCCACCCGCTCATCTCGGGCTGCTTGTCGAGATGGCCGTAGAGCAGCACCGTGCGATCGCTCTTGTTGCCGGCCGGAACGTCGAAGTAGAGGAGCGGCGTGCGGCCGGACAGGCGCACGATCTGCACGGCGAGTCCGCGCACGTTCTGCTTCTTCACCCACGCTTCGGCGAGCCGGATCACGCGCTCGATGTGGCCGTTGGCCTGCCACTGCGCGTCGAAATGCGGCGACTTCGCCGGTACGCGCACATAGTCGACGAGCTGCGGAACGATGTCCTTGTCCCACTGCGAGGAGATGGCGGAGAGGAGGGTCGTTGCGTTCATGATGTGATGGATAAGGAGCTCATCAGCCATTCTAAAGCAGGTTTTCTGACGGAGCATCTCCTACACAACTCGTCGCACTTGCCGACAGCCATGGCTGGGCTGGCGCGTTATTATTTCCACCGTTGGGCAGCGAGACGAAATTCGGAGGTAACCATGCGAATGCAGTTGAAGAGTTTGCTTGTTCTGGCGGGGATTCTTTTTGCGGCGCAAGCGGCTGCACAAGTCACGCTCTATGAAGACGAAGGTTTCCGCGGGCGGTCCTTGACCGCGGATGGAACGATCGCCAACCTGGACCAGTACCGATTCAGTGACCGAGCCGCATCGGCGGTCGTTACGAGCGGGAAGTGGGAAGCCTGCGAAAATCCGGGATTCACCGGGCGCTGCGTGATCCTGAGCCCCGGCAGCTATGGGACGCTCGCCAGCGTCAACATGAACGGGCGCATCTCGTCGCTGCGTCCGGCGAACGATGCGCGTGTCGTGTATGAAGCGCCGCCGGCGGTCGTTGCACCGGCGCCCGCGGTCGTCGCAGCGCCGCCCGCCACCTATGTCCGGCCGGAAGATCAGCGCTTCGAGGCGCGTGTGGTTTCGGTTCGCGCCGTGCTTGGCCAGCCGGGACAGCAGTGCTGGGTCGAGCGTGAGAAGATCGGTCCGCTCGAGCTTCCAGGCGCGATCATCGCCGGAGTTGGCGACCTGCTGACCGGTCGTCAACGGGCAACGTACTTCGAGCACTGCGCGACGGTGCCGCCCAATGCGCGTCCGGATTACTGGGACGTCACCTATGAGTTCCGCGGCATCCAGCACAACGTTCAGCTGCGCGTTGCTCCGGGTGCAACGATCGCCGTCAATGGCAACGGAGAACTGATCGGATAAGTCCGTCCGGTACTTACGGCGAAGTTCGCCGAGCGAAGCGGCCCCCCCGCGGGCCGCTTTGCTTTGCCGCGCTCAGCGAAATCTATCCGCCCTGCTTCGCATAGATGGCGCGTACCGTCTCGATCGTGTCGGCGTCCTCGGCTCTCTTATCGGGCCGGTAGCCTTTGACGCGCGCGAAGCGAAGCGCGAGGCCTCCCGGATAGCGGGGGCTTGCCTGCAGATCGTTGAAGGCGATCTCGACCACGAGCTCCGGGCGCACGCGCACCGTCCATTCGTCGCGCGCGACCTCGCGCTTGAGGAGCTCCTCCGTCTGCCACTCGAGCATCGCATCGGTCATGCCCTTGAACGTCTTTCCGAGCATGACGAACTCGCTGCGCGTGGGGTCGCGCGCGCCGAGATGCAGGTTGGAGAGCCAGCCGCGGCGGCGCCCGTGTCCCCATTCTGCCGCGAGCACAACGAGGTCGAGCGTGTGTGCGCGCTTGACCTTCAGCCACTGCGCACTGCGCGCACCCGGGTCGTACGGCGCGTCGAGTCCCTTGACCATCACGCCCTCGTGGCCGCGCGCAAGCGCGTCGTCGTAGAAGGCCTGTGCCGCGGCAAGGTCGGTCGTCACGAGGCGAGGGATCAGGGATGCCGACGGCAACATCGCGCGGAGCGCGTCGAAGCGCGCGCTCGCCGGCGCCGGCACGAGATCGTCATCGTCGCGGCGCAAGCAATCGAAGAAGAACACCGAGAGCGGCATCGTGGCGCGCATCGCTTCGATGTCGAGTACGCGCCCGAAGCGTCGCATGGTGTCCTGAAATGGATACGGCGCCCCACTCGCCTTGAGGGCGATTGCCTCGCCGTCGAGGATCAGCCGCTGCGCGCGCGCCGCGCGCACGGCATCGACGACCTCCGGCGCTGCGGGCGTGATGTCGTTGCCGGTACGCGAGTAGATGCGCACCTGGTTGCCTTCCTTGTGCACCTGTACGCGCGCCCCGTCGAGCTTCCATTCGAGCGCGGCCATCGGAATGCGCTTCATCGCGTCATCGACGTCGTCCGCCGGCTGCGCCAACATCGGCGCCACCGGCTGGAAGAGCGCAATCGCGTAGCGGCTCAGCCCGCTCGCACCCTCGGTGAGGGCACTGGCGGCTACAGCAGCGATCCCGCCACCGATCATCGCCGCACGCCGTACCGTTTCCGCCGGGACATCGGCGGCGTCGGCGACGGCTTCGATCATGAGACCCTCGAGCGC
>DATJWL010000054.1:0-3747 GCA_035501215.1 Casimicrobiaceae bacterium | reverse complement strand
CGCTTCGCCTTGTCGAAGTCGGGCGGGCGAGCCGCGAGCCAGCGCGCGCACGACGCGGCGCTCGTCACCATGGCGCCCAGGGGCTGGTTGACCTCGTGCGCGATCGAGGCCGCGAGCACGCCCAGGGTGGCCACGCGGTTGACGCGCGCCAGCGCGTCTTGCGCCTCGCGCAGCGTCTCCTCGGCGAGCTTGCGCTGCGTGATGTCGGACGCCACGCCTTCGTAGCCCATGAACGCGCCCCGCTCGTCGAACACCGGGACGCCGCTCACGCGGGTGTAGAGCATCCCGCCGCTGCTCTGGTCGATGCGCGAGAACTCGAAGTCGCGGAACGGTTGGCGGGCGGCGAGCACCGCGCGGTGCTCGTCCCATCCGCCCTTGAGCGGCGTCAAAGGCAGCTCCCACCGCGTCTTGCCCAGGGAAAGCGCCGTCGGATATCCCTCCTTCTCGTAGGCCTCGTTCGAGAAGTACGTGAAGCGCAGGTTCTCGTCCTGCTTCCAGTACCAGTCGGCGGAGAGACCCGTGAGCCTGCGGAAACGCGCCTCGCTCGCGCGCAGCTCCTCCTCGGCACGACGCAGCTCGGTGATATCCTGGATCGCGCCGAACATGCGCACCGGCCGCCCCGACTCGTCCCGCGTAACGTAGCCGCCCTGGCTGTGGACGATGCGCAACGCGCCGTCGGGGCGCACGACCCGGTACTCGAGGTCGTAGGGCGGACCGCCGCGCAGCGCTGCCGTGAAGGCCTCGGCAAACTTCGATCGGTCCTCCGGATGGACTCGTTCAAGGGCGCGCTCATCGAATTGCCGCAGATCGGTCGCGCCGCCGAACAGCTGCCGGGTCTCGTCCGACAAGGCGACGCTGCCCTTTACGAAGTCGCGCTCCCAGTACCCAACGTGCGCGATGCGCTGAGCCGCTTCGAGCTTGCGCTCGCTTTCGCTCAGCGTGCGGAACACGAGCAGGCTGGTGAGCGCGTCGGCCAGCCGGCGGCCGATCTCCTCGAACAGTCGCTTCTCCTGCGCCGTCCAGACGCGCTGCCGGGAACATTGATGCAGGCCGAAGAGGTACGCCTGATCGACCTTGGGGTAGACCGCCATGGCGATCTGGGAGCGGATGCTGAAACGCTCGGCCACCGGGACCGGGAGCTGCAGGTCATAGCCGGGCCCGAACGGCAGCGCGCCGCTCGAAGCCCGCGCGGCGCGGAACACCGCGGCGGTTTCCGCATCGATCGGCAGATCCGTACCCAGGGCGAAAGCGCCCGGGAACTGCGGCTGCGTGTGCTCCATGACCGCCCGCCATGACGCAGCCTCGGGGTCGCACGGGTAGATGAGCCAGGCGCGGTCACAGTCGAAGACTTCCAGCACGGCATCGAGCACGTCGCTCATCATCCGCTCGAGATCGTTGGCGCCCTGCATGGCGCGGTTGACGCGGTCCATGCTTTCGAGAAAACGCAGATGGGCGCGGCGCTCTTCCTCCGCGAGTTTGCGCTCGGTGATGTCGTGGCTGACGCCGCGATAGCCGATGAAGCGCCCGGTCTCGTCGAACACCGGCAGCCCCGAGATCGAGAAGTAGCGTTCACCGCCGTCCGGCGTGGGCCGGGCGAGCTCGAGGTCGCGGAACGGCAGGTGTGCATCGAGCGTGGCCCGGTGCTTGCGCCAGGCTTCCTCGTCGGGTTCCAGGTAGGGTACTTCCCAGCGCGTCTTGCCGATTTCCGGACCCGTCGGCAGCGCAACGGCGAAGTCCTGCCGGATGAAGCGATGCTGGGCATCCGTCTCCCAGTACACGTCGAAGGAAAATTGCACGAGCGTGCGGAACCGCTCCTCGCTTGCGCGCAGCGCCTGCTCGGCCTGCTTGCGGTCGGCGCGGTATTGCGCTTCGCGCAGTGCGCCGCGTACCGCGCTCACGATCCTCGAGAGGCGCTCTTTCAGCACGTAGTCCGTGGCCCCGAGCTTGAGAGCTTCGATCGCCAACTCTTCGCCGAGCATTCCGGAAACGAAGATGAACGGCACGTCCGGCGATTGCTGCGCCGCGATCTTCAACGCCGACATGCCGTCGAAGGACGGAAGCGAATAGTCCGCAAGGATCAAGTCCAAACCGCCTTTCTCGAGCGACGCGACGAAGTCCTCGCGGGTCTGCACGCGTGTGATGTCGCAGTCGATCCCGCCTAGCTCGAGCACGTCGCGAACGAGCCCGGCGTCACCGGCGTCGTCCTCGAGGTGCAGCACGCGAAGCGCGCGATCCATTTCAGTTTCTCCTGGCGACGCTCCCTGGCGGCGGCTCGTTGATCACGGCCCAGAAGACGCCGAGCTCCTTGACGGCGTTGACGAACTCGTGGAAGTCGACCGGCTTCACCACATAGGCGTTCACGCCGAGCTTGTAACTCGCCACCATGTCTCTTTCTTCGTGGGAGGAGGTGAGCACCACCACGGGGATGAGCTTCAGCCTCTCGTCAGACCGCATCTCCTGCAGGACTTCGAGGCCGTCGACTTTCGGCAGCTTCAAGTCGAGCAGCAGCACGGCTGGGTTCTCCTTGGCGCGCGACCGGTAGTTGCCCCTCATGTGGAGGTAATCGAGGGCCTCCGCTCCGTCGCGCACCACGACCACCTCGTTCGCCAGCTTGTATTCCTCGAGCGCGGCGAGCGTGATGTCGATGTCTTTGGGATCATCCTCGACCAGCAAGATCCGTCCGAGTCCGTCCACGTTTGTCTCCTCATGGTTTTGGCACTGAGAAATAGAATGTGGCCCCGGCGTCTACGACGCCCTCGGCCCATACCCGGCCACCGTGACGGGCGACGATGCGCTGCACGGTCGCGAGCCCGATGCCGGTGCCTTCGAAGTCTTCGGGCAGATGCAGGCGCTGAAACACGCCGAACAGCTTGTTTGCGTATTTCATATCGAAGCCGACGCCGTTGTCGCGGACAAACACCACCACGTCTTCACTCGCGCCATGGCTGCACCCGATCTCGATCTCCGCACGCGAGCGCGTGCCGGTGAACTTGACCGCATTGGAGACCAGGTTGAAGAGCACGAGCTTCAGCATCGAGCGATCGCCGTGCACGCCCGGGAGCGGCGCCTCGACTTTCCACGCGATATCGCGCCCGACCGTCTCCCGCTCCATGTCGCGTAGCACCTCGCGCAGCAGCTCTCCGAGGCTCACCAGCGTCATACGCGTCTCGGCGCGACCGATCCGCGAAAAGGCCAGCAGATCGTCGATCAGTGCGCCCATCTTCTTTGCCGCCTCCAGAACGTTGGTCACGTAGCGCCGGCTCCGCTCGTCGAGGCCCGAGGACGCGGCTTTCTGGAGAAGCTCCGCATAGGCCGCGACATGACGCAGCGGCGCTCGCAGGTCGTGCGACGCGGAGTACGCGAAAGCCTCGAGCTCCCTATTGCTCGCTTCGAGCTCGAGGGTTCGCCGTTCGAGTTGCGCGTTGAGCTTGCGGACATCGTCTTCCCTGCGCTTGCGCTCGCTGATGTCGTTATTCGTGTCGAGGATCGCAAGCGGCCGTCCGTCCGCATCGCGCTGTAGCGACCAGCGGCTCGCGACGATGACCTCTGTGCCGTCCGCCCTGGTCTTGGTAAGCTCCCCCTGCCATCTCCCGGTGCGCAGGAGCTCTGCACGAATCTCCTCGACGGGACATGGAAAGACGGTTTGCATAAGCTCACGGGCACGCTTGCCAACGGCTTGCGCCGCAGTCCATCCCAGGAGTTCCTCCGCTCCGCGGTTCCAGTAGGTGATCGCGTCGTTCATGTCGC
>DATJWL010000053.1:0-2961 GCA_035501215.1 Casimicrobiaceae bacterium | reverse complement strand
GGCGACGGTGATCGAGAGCGAGGGATTCGCCGCGTGCGCGTGCAGCGCGGCGAAGAGTCCCGCTCCGCCGGCGCCGAGGATCAGGATGTCGGTTTGCCGCCGGCGCACCGCCAATGCACGAGGCATCAGCCTGCCGGACCGTTCAGGCTCACGCGCGCGCCTTCCGAATCGACGAACTCCGCGAGCGTCACGCCGTGCTCCGGCGTCGGATCGCGGGTGAAGCGCAACGCCACCGCGCGGTCCATGTCAGCCACGAAATGAATCGCGTAGCCGAGCTTGATCGTCATCTCGATCCTCCTCCCGGAAAGGACTTCAGCGCGCTTTCACGCCGAGCGCGGCGAGCGCCGCCGCGCGTTTCGAGCGCGCGTCCGTGTCGACCGTGGCGTAGATGCTGTTGCCATCGCTGTCCATCGCCACGCGCAAGGGGCCGAAGTTGCGCACGCGAAAGCGCCACAGGCTCTCGGGGTGAAGATCGTCGAGATCGACGTCCTCGATCGCTTCCACCCACGTGGTCTCCAGCGCCGCGGTGCCGCCGATGATGGCGAGATACGCTCCGCCAAGCTTGCGAAACGCCTCGAGCGAGCCGGCGCCAAGACCCCCTTTGCCGATGATGAGACGTACTCCGTACTGCGCGATGAGCGGCCGCGTGAAGCGCTCCATGCGCGCCGAGGTCGTCGTGCCGATGCACACCGGCGCATAACCCGTGGGGTGTTCCTTCGACACGGGAACCTTCTTGACGTTGGGCGCGGTGTGGATCACCGCGTGCCCGGCGAGATCGAAGCGGGTGCTGCGGCCGCGGTCGAAGAGCGCGATCTGCGTCGCGTCGCGGATGCCGAAAAGCGTGCCTTGCAGGGTCACGGTATCGTCGACATGCAATGCGCGCAACTGTGCTTCGGTGATCGGCGTCGAAAGCTCGTGATGCATCATCGCACCTCGTTTTCCGCAACGGCCGGTGCGCGATGCCGGTCGATCCAGTACGCCCAGGCGACGAACAGCCACCCCAGCAGCCCGCTCATCGCCAGCACGCGAACCGAAGGAGGAGGCGGTCCGAACACGCTCGCCACGTAAAGCCCGCCGAGCAGCGCCACGAACAGCCACCACAGCACGATGCCCATCCAGTCACGCGCCCGCGTAGCTGACGCATAGATCCACACGCCGGCGCCGAAGAGCAAGAATTCGACCGCAAGGGTCGCGGGAATCGAGTACCACAATCCCAGCCCGACCAGCGGCCCGCCCGGCCACAACGGCAGGTCCGGCCGGTGCGAAACGAAATCGAGCACCCAGTGCGAGAGCACGAGCGCCGCGATCCACCACGCACCGTTGCGATCGCGGCGAAGCGCGAAGTAGCTGCCGGCGAGCAGCGCCGCCCAGACCGCGCCCGCAGCCAGGCTGTGCGTGTACGGATACCACTTGAACAGCAGCGGCGTCACCGCCGTGATGCCCGGCACGATGTCGACGCTCTCCCAGCCGAGCAGTAAGAAGATCGGCCACACGCCGTCGACGAGCTGCGCCGCAAGCACGAGCGTGCCGAGCGAGGGTCGAGGTGCGACCTTCTTCGCCGCGAATGCAAGCCCGAAATGGCCGATGAACATGATTTCCCGCGCGGCAGTCAGAACGCGTAGCGCACGCCGCCGTCGGGCGTGAGCGTCGCGCTCGCGCGACGCGCCGAATGACACTGCATGTTGACCGCCACCGGATTCATCGTGATGTGCGTCGCGGCAAGCTCGACGTGCACCGCGAACGCGGTGGAATCCCCGCCGAGTCCTTGCGGTCCGACGCCCAGCAGGTTGACCGCTTCGGTCAGCTCGGTCTCGAGCCTGGCGCCGGCGTCGTCGGCGCAGCGCGTGCCGATCGGTCGCGTAGCAGCGATCTTGGCGAGATGCACGCAGAGGTCCGCTGTTCCGCCGACGCCCACGCCCACGATCGTCGGCGGGCAGGTGCGGCCGCCCGCATCGAGCACGCAATCAACGACGAAGGTCTTGATCGCATCGACGCCATCGGCAGGCACGGCCATCTTCAGCCAGGAGTTGTTCTCCGAGCCGCTGCCTTTCGGGATCATCTCGATGCGCAGCCCTTCGATCTCGTCGCTGACGTCGATCTGGATCACCGGCACGCCGATGCCGCACGAAGTCTGCTCGTTCCTGCGCGTCAGCGGATGCACGATCGAGGAGCGCAGCGGATGCTCGCGAGTCGCCCGCTCGCACCCGCGGCGTAACGCGGCCTTCAGCGCGACTCCGTCCTCCGCACCGAACTCGAGCCCGCGCCCGATCGTCACGTTGTAGATCGGGATGCCGGTGTCCTGACAGAGCAGGTTTTCGGTGCGCTCCGCGACGGCGATGTTCGTGATCATCGTGTCGAGCACGCTCTTCGCGCTCGCCACGGTCTCGCGCGCGGCCAGCGTATCGAATCCGCGCTTCACGTCGTCGGGCAGGATCTTGAGCGCGCGGATGTAGAGCTCCTTCGCGGTCTCCTCGATCGTCGGTAGATCAATGCGCATGTCCTTCCTAAACGAGTCTCAGCGCGAAGGCGAGCGCGCAGAACGCTGCGAGGCCGCTGGCCACCGCAATCAGCGCCTTCTGCGATTCGCGTCTCCAGCCGACGAACTCGACGAAGAGCAGCCTCAGGCCGCCGGTGAGATGCGTAGCGAGCGCGAGAACGATGGCGATCTCGCTCGCCGCAACCCACGGCGAGCGCGTCCAGGCAAGGAACGCGTCGAGCGCATCGACGCCGTTAAGCGCGCGCGACAAGGCAAAGAAATGCAGCGGCAGGAACAGCGTGAGCGCGAGGCCGGAAATACGATGGACGAGAAACGCCCAATACGCCGCGTGACCGCGATTGCGCCACGAGCCGTTCGTCATAGCGTCACCGCCGCCACCGCGAGCCATCCCAGCGCGAGGAGCGCGAGCGCGATCACCGCGCACGCGGCGTCCGCGCCGTGACCCCGCCAGCCGAGCCATTCGG
>DATJWL010000052.1:0-40388 GCA_035501215.1 Casimicrobiaceae bacterium | reverse complement strand
ACGCGCATCGCATCGATGATCTGATCGAGCTTCGGATTGGAATAGCGGCCGCCGTTGAAGGTCCCGGCACCCTCGCTGCCGTAGCTGTGCAAGATCGCGTAGAGCGACGGCCAGGCGTCGGTGAGCGGCGACCACCCAAATTCGAAGAAGCTCGACGTCGCTTGCGTGAGCTTGGGGAAAAATGTCGCCGTCGGCCAGGGCTGGAACGTCGCTCGGATGCCCACTTGCGCAAGCATGCCGGTGATCGCCTGACACACCGCCGCGCGATAGGTCGCGTTGACGCAGTCGAGCGTCACGGCAAAGCCGTCGGGATAGCCCGCGTCCTTCAGGAGTTTTCGCGCGGCCGCGGGATCGTAGGGCAAGCGATGATCGAGGTCCTTCGTCGAGCCGTCGACCAGCGTCGACAGGTACGTGCCTGTCGCCGTCGCCTGTCCGCGCAGCACCTTGGAGACGATCGCGTCGATGTCGATCGCCTGGTAGACCGCGCGCCGCACGCGCAGGTCCTTGAACGGATTGCGGCCCTTCACGTCGCTGAATTCGAGCTCGTTCCGGCTCTGGTCGAAACCAATGTACTGCATGCCGATGTCGGAGATCTGGGTGAGCTTGAAGCGCCCTTCGGCCTTGAGCCTCGGCACGTCCTGGAACGGAGGATCGATCACAAAATCGACGTCGCCGGAAACGAGCGCCGCGAGCCGCGTCGCATCGGACTGGACCACGACGTAGACCGCCTGCTCGACGTTGCCGCGCTCGCCCCACCAGCGCGGGTTGGCGACGAGCACCGTCCTGGTGTCGGACTCGTAGCTCTTGAGCATGTACGGGCCGGTGCCGTTGGTGTTGCGCACCGCATAGGTTTCCTGCTTCGCGTTGTAGTTCTGCGGCTCAAGCACGCCGTGCGCCGCGGCCCATGCGCGGCTCATCATGCCGACATAGATAAGCTTCTCAGGCAGCACCGCATCGGGCGCTGCGAGGACAAAGTCGACGGTCAGATCGTCGACCTTGCGAACTTCGCTGATGCCGCGGAGCTGAAACGAGCGCTGCGAGAGCTTGTTCAGCGCGCGGTGGATCGAGAACACGACGTCGTCGGCAGTGAACGGCGTGCCGTCGTGAAATTTCACATTCGGCCGCAGCTTGAAGCGCCAGCGCGTCGGCTCGAGCTGCTGCCACGAGACCGCCAGCGCCGGCTCGATCGCGAACTTGCGGTCACGGAAGACGAGCGACTCGTAGATCTGGCTCACGACCCGCGTCTGGTAGAGCAAAGCGAGCGCGTGCGGGTCGAGCGATTGCGGGTCGAAGCCACTCGCGAAGCGCAGCGTTGCCGCGAGGGTGGACGAAGCCACGCACGCTGCGAGCAGGAGGACCGCGATCGACGGCAGGCGGCGCAGCTTCGCGTCAGCGCTTACGGTACATCCAGTGCCACGGCTCATAGCGATAGCCATAGGGATTTCTCCGCGGATACGACAGATAGTAGCCATACCGCGACGCGTTCCGTACCAACCATGCAAAGGCGGGCGATTGCTCGAAGATTTCCTCCAGCTCGTCACAGCCCTCGGTGCCGATGTCGACCGCGCAGCCGGTGTGATGCTCGCTGTATCCGGGCGGCGCGCTGAAGGCGAGTATCTGCCGGACGCTTTGGCGTTCCGCGATCTTACGCCGAATGATCTCGACCTGATGCTCGAAGCTGCGAAAGGCCGAGACGATCTTGAGCCCGATCCCGTCTTTGCGCGCCGCCGCCTTCATCTTGTTCCACGCCGTGGCCGCGGCGGGGGTCAAGCGATGCTTGCGGCCGCGCGGGCCGATCCCGACCACGACCAGCTTCTCCGCTTCGGCGCAGAGGGGCAGCTTCCGTCTACGGATGATGGCGGCGGGGATGCCGAGCTTCGCGTTCGCGGCGTCCGCCCGCGCCTGCAGGGCCGAATTCATCCTGCCAGTGTCAGATGATCTCGAAATAGCGCTTCAGCTCCCAATCGGTTACGCCGTCGAGCCATTGCCGCCATTCCCATTCGCGCGTGGCGGCGAAGTGATCGACGAAGTCATCGCCGAACCAGTCGCGGGCGAGCTTCGAATTCCTGAAGTTGCGCGTGGTTTCAATCAGGGTGCGCGGGGCGCGCGGCACGTTCTCGGCCCCGACATTGGTGCCCGCGATCGGTTTCGTCGTGAGCTTGAGATTCTTCTCCACCCCGTGCAGTCCCGCGGCGATGCACGCAGCGGCGGCGAGGTAGGGATTCATGTCGGCGCCGGGGCACCGCGTCTCGAGCCGCGTGGACTTTGGCGACGCGGTGATCACGCGGAAGCTCGCGGTGCGGTTGTCGAGCCCCCAGGTCGGCTTGACCGGCGCCCAGAAACCGTCGACCAGCCGCTTGTAGCTGTTGATCGTCGGCCAGTACATCGGAGCGAACTCCATGAGAGCCGCGAGCTGCCCGGCGAGATAGCTCTCGAAGACCTTGCTCATGCCGTTCCGGCTCTTCGCGTCGGCGAAGAGATTCGTCTTCCCGTCGGAGAGCGACTGGTGAACGTGGCCCGAGCAGCCAGGATACTGCGGATTCCACTTGGCCATGAAGCTCGGCATGATGCCGAAGCGCGCGCCGATCTCCTTGGCGCCGGTCTTGAACAGGATGGCGCGGTCGGCGGCTTCAAGCGCTTCCGAGAAAAGGATCGCCGCTTCGTACACGCCGGGGCCCGTCTCGGTGTGCAGGCCCTCGATCGGAACGCCGAACTCCGCCATCTCGACCATCAGCGCCCTGAAGAACTCGCGATTCTGATTCGCGCGCAGGAGCGAATAACCGAACATCCCCGGCGTGATCGGCTCGGGACGCACGTAACCCTTGGCGGCCCACGATTGCGGCGTCTCGGCGAAGTTGAACCACTCGAATTCCATGCCGCACATCGGCATCACGCCGAGCTTCTCAGCGCGCTTGAGCACGCGCTTGAGCGTCTGGCGCGGGCAGATAGGATGCGGCGCTTCCCGGCCGTTCTTCTGCAGGACGAAATCGCCGAGGAAGAACGGCACGCGTTCGTCCCACGGCACGGTACGGTAAGTGCCGAGATCGATCGTCGCTGTCGCGTCGGGGAAGCCCTTGTGCCAGCCGGTGAGCGTCGTGTTGTCGTAGCACTGGTCGTTCATGTCCCAGCCGAACACGACGTCGCAGAAGCCGAAGCCGCCCTCGGCCGCGGAAAAGAACTTGTCCTTGTGGATGTACTTGCCGCGCAGCACGCCGTCGATGTCGGACACGGCGACCTTGACGCGAGTGCCGGCGGCGTTGCGCACGGCGTCGAGCACCTTCTTGGCGGGTAGGTCCTGCGGCATTTCGGCTCCCTCTTGCGGGCGTCGGCTGAGGTTTGCGCCGTCACGGGCGATTTTATGTCATCCCGAACGAAGTGAGGGAACTGCTGCTAGAGTGCGAGCAGCAGATTGCCTTGGGAGCCATGCCCTCGGAATGACTTGAAAGACAAGCCGATGAACGAGACTCAGCCGCGCAAGGACGTCCGGAGCCACCGCGGCGCGCTCGCCGCGTTGCATTGCGCGGTCGCGTTGTTCGGCTTTGCCGGGCTGTTCGGGAAATGGCTCGCGCTGCCTGCGGTCACCATCGTCTTTGGACGCAGCGCGATCGCCGCCGTCGCGCTCTCGCTCCTGCTGCACTTCGCGCGCGAGGCGGGCCCGAACAGCTCGTTCGACTGGCGCCTCGCCGCCGGGGGCGCGGTGCTGGCGTTGCATTGGGTTTCGTTCTTCCGGGCGATCCAGATCGCCAGCGTCGCCGTCGGGCTGCTCGGCTTCGCGAGCTTTCCACTCTTCGTTTTGCTGCTCGAAGCGGGACTGCGCCAGCGGGCCCTGCACGCCGCGGAATGGCTGACCGCGGCGCTCGTCACCGCGGGCCTCGCGCTCCTCGTGCCGGAGTTCAGTCTCGAGAACCGGACCGTGCAGGGGCTCGCATGGGGTCTCGTCTCGGGCTTCACCTTCGCGCTGCTCGCAGTGAACAATCGTGCGCTCGTCGTGCGCCATGCTGCGGGATCGATCGCGCTATGGCAGAACGGCTGCGCCGCGCTCGTACTGCTGCCCTTCGCCGTCGCCGCGGCTGCCGTACCGGATGCGCGCGAAATGGCCTTGCTGGTCGTGCTCGGCGTCGCCTGCACCGCGCTCTCGCACACGCTTTTCATCCGCGGCCTGCGCGTGCTTTCGGCGCATACTGCGAGCGTGGTTGCGGCGCTGGAGCCCGTGTACGGGATCGCGCTCGCTTTCCTTTTGCTCGGCGAGTCGCCTTCAGCGCGAACACTGGCGGGAGGCGTATTGATCGTCGGGGCGGCCCTCTTTGCGACGGTGCGCGGCTTTCGGTAGCATGGTCTCTCTGCGGTACGTTTCGTTGCGAGAATATCGTGACTCTGCAAATCGGCATGATCGGACTGGGGCGCATGGGCGCCAACATGGCGCACCGGCTGGCGCGCAACGGCGTGCAGGTGCTCGGCGTCGACCCGGATCCGGCCGCGGTCGCAGCCTTCACCGCGCAGCCGGGATGCAGCGCTGCGGATACGATCGAAGCGCTGGTTCATGCATTGCCCACGCCGCGCGTGGTGTGGCTGATGGTGCCCGCCGGCGAGCGCACCGAAACGGTGATTGCGGAGCTCCAACCGCGCCTGCTCGCGGAAGACGTGATCGTCGATGGCGGCAACGCCTACTACAAGGACTCGGTGCGGCGCGCGGTGGAGCTCGCGAGCTACGGCATCCGCTTCGTCGATTGCGGCGTCTCGGGCGGCGTGTGGGGACTCGAGAACGGCTACGCGCTGATGTTCGGCGGCTCGCCGGCGGCGGCGCGCGTGGTAGAGCCGCTCATGAAGATCCTTGCGCCGGCGCCCGACAAGGGCTGGCTGCACTGCGGCGCCAGCGGCTCGGGCCATTTCGTGAAGATGATTCACAACGGCATCGAGTACGGAATGATGCAGTCGCTCGCCGAGGGCTTCGCGCTGATGCGTGCCAAGGACGAGTTCGCGCTCGACGTCGCCGGCATCGCCGAGATGTGGCGCCACGGGAGCGTCGTGCGCTCGTGGCTCCTCGATCTCACCGCGGATTTCCTGCGCGAGGATGCCGATCTCGACGCGATCGCTCCGGTCGTCGCCGACTCCGGCGAAGGGCGCTGGACGGTTGACGAGGCGGTGAAGCTCGGCGTGCCCGCGCCGGTGCTTACGCTTGCGCTCTACGCGCGCTTCGCAAGCCAGAGCAAGGGCGACTATGCCGACAAGCTGCTCGCCATGATGCGCAAGGGCTTCGGCGGGCACAAGGTCACGAAGGGCACGACAGGCAGCGGAAAATGATCGTCGTGCTGATGGGCGTGTGCGGAAGCGGCAAGAGCGCGGTGGGCCGCCCGCTCGCGCAGGAGCTCGGCTGGACCTTCGTCGACGCCGATGATCTGCATCCCAGAGCGAACGTCGAGAAGATGGCGAGCGGCGTGCCGCTCACGGACGAAGACCGCTGGCCGTGGTACGAGCGCATCGTCGCCGAGCTGCAGCGGCTCACGCGTTCCGGGAAGCACGTCGTGCTCGCATGCTCTGCCCTGAAGCAGGCCTATCGCGAACGCCTCGCGCGGGCCGGCGATCTTCGCATCGTGTACATGAAGGGCGACGCCGCGACCATCGAGCCGCGCATCGCCTCGCGCAGCGGCCACTTCATGCCGGCTTCGCTCCTCGCCAGCCAGTTCGCCACGCTGGAAGAGCCTTCCGACGCGATCGTCGTCGACGTGGCGCAACCCATCGCGGCGCAAGTCGCGGCGATCGCGCGCGCACTGCGCGAAGAGCTGCCGGCGTGAGCGAAGGCAAGAAGCCTCGTATGCGGCCCGAAACGGAAGTCGCCCATCGCGGCCGCACGCCGCGGCGGCACCTCGGCGCGGTAAACACTCCGGTCTACCGTGCGACGACGATTCTCTTCGACACGGTCGCTGACATGGAAGCCGCCGAACGCGGTGATTATCCTGGAGTCACCTACGGCCTGCACGGATTGCCCACCGTCACCGATCTTCAGGTGGCGATGGCCGAGCTGGAAGGCGGGCATGCGGCGCTCGCCGTCGCCTCGGGACTCGCGGCGATCACGCTCGCGCTGCTCGGCACGACGCAGGCCGGCGATCACGTGCTCGTCACCGACGCGGTCTACGGCCCGACGCGACGCTTCTGTGATAACCAGCTCAAGCGCTTCGGCATCGAGGTGAGCTACTACGATCCGCGCATCGGCGGCGGCATCGAGCGCGAGATGCGCGCCAACACGCACGTGGTGTACGCCGAGTCGCCCGGATCGCTGACCTTCGAGGTGCAGGACATCCCGGCGATTGCGGAAGCCGCGCACCGGCGCGGCGCCATCGTCATGCTCGACAACACCTGGGCCACGCCGCTCGGCTTTCCGGCGTTCGCGCGCGGCGCCGACGTCTCGCTCCACGCGGGGACGAAGTACATCGGCGGCCATTCCGACGTGCTGGTCGGGCTCATCGTCTGCAGCGAGGCGACCTACCCCCGGCTGCACCGGCTGTGGACCGATATGGGCGTCGCGCTCTCGAGCGACGACGCATTCCTCGCGCTGCGTGGGTTGCGCACGCTCGCGGTCCGGCTGCAGCGGCACACCGAGAGCGCGCTCAAGATCGCGCGCTGGCTGCGCACGCGGCCGGAAGTGGAGGAGGTGCTCTTTCCTGCCCTCGAGGGCGCACGCGACCACGAATTGTGGCGGCGCGATTTCACCGGCGCGTGCGGGCTGTTCGGCGTGATCCTCAAGCCTGCGGCGAAAGCGCGCGTCGATGCGATGCTCGAAGGCATGCGCCTGTTCAGGATGGGCTGGAGTTGGGGCGGCTTCGAGAGCCTCATCATCCGCGCCAACGTCGAACGCGCCAAGCGCACGATGCCGTGGGATGCGAGCGGGCCGCACCTGCGCCTGCACGTCGGGCTCGAAAACGTCGACGACCTGATCGCCGATCTCGCCGACGGGCTCGATCGCCTGCATGGCCGAGGTTGAGCGAGATGAGCGCCACGAGGGCATGTCTCCATTCGCTGATGGCTGTTCTCGCTTCAATGCTTCTGGTCGCAGCCGTAGCCGCGCAGGCGCAGGAGCCCGCTCGAATACAGGCCGTGCAGTCTCTCTCCAGCTCCGATCCGCAGGTGCGGCGCGCTGCGGCCGCTCGCCTGAGCGAAGTCGGCACGATGGCCGATGTGCCTCCTTTGCTGAGGGAACTGCGCGACCCGGACGAAGACGCGCGGGACGAAGCTGACCAGGCCATCTGGCACATCTGGTCGCGCTCCGGCGACCCGGAAGTCGATAGACTTTACAAGACGGGGATCGAGCAGATGAATGCCGGCGAGCTGCAGGACGGCATCGTCACTTTCACGCGGATCATCGAGCTCAAGCCCGATTTTGCCGAAGGCTGGAACAAGCGCGCCACGTTGTATTTTCTCGCCGGCGACCTGCGCAGATCGCTCGCCGATTGCGACGAGGTCATGAAACGCAATCCGTACCACTTCGGCGCGCTCTCCGGCTACGCACAAATCTACACGCAGCTCGAGTACTACGATCGCGCTCTCGAGTACGCGCACCGCGCGCTCGCGATCAATCCCAATTTGGACGGAGTCCGGCACCACATCGAGCTGCTGGAGCGCCTTATCGAGCAGCGGCGCGACCGCTCGATCTGACCGGACCGCCTCGCGGGCCGTTTTACTTCATCAGGTTCGCGAGCCGGTGCACTCCTTCCATGATGCGTCGGGCATCGATCGTGCCGTAGCCGAGCACGAGCCCGAAGGATTTTCGCCCCGCGACGGCGAAGCGCTGCATCGGGTCCAGCGCGACGCTCGCCTCGCGCGCCCTTTCGATCAGGCGGGCGGTGGCGACGGAGGGATCGAGCTGCGCTGCAAGGTGCAGCCCGGCCCCGATACCGACGACCCGCACGCGCTCCCCACAGAAGCCCGCCAGCGCCGCCTCGAGAATCTCACGACGCTCGCCGTAGATTCTGCGCATCTTGCGCACGTGTCGAGCAAGATGGCCTTCGGCGATGAATGCGGCCAGCGTGTCCTGCGCCACCAGCGGCGCGTGCCAGTCCGAGAGCTGCTTGGCGGCGGCGAGCGCATCGCGCGCCCACGGTGGCGCGATGACGAAGCCCAGGCGCAGGGCGGGGAACATGCTCTTGGAGAATGTTCCGACGTAGAAGACCGCACCGTGGCGATCGAGCGTCTGCAGCGCGTCGAGAGGCTTGCCCGCGTAGCGGAACTCGCCGTCATAGTCGTCCTCGACAATGACGGCGCCCCTCGCCCGCGCAAAGTCGAGCAGGGCCCTGCGGCGCGCTGGCGAGAGATGCACGCCCAGTGGAAACTGATGCGACGGGGTAACGAAGACGAGCTTCGCGTCCTGCGGCACCCGGTCGACCCGCAACCCTTCTGCGTCGACCGGGACGAACGCGATCTTCGCGCCGGCGGCGGCGAGAACGTTGCGGAGCGGGGCGTAGCCCGGCTCCTCGACGGCCACCGTCGTCTTGCCCGGAGTCACCAGAATACGCGCCAATAGATCGAACGCCTGCTGCGCTCCGGCAGTGACCACGATCTCCTCCGGGGTGCACGCGATCGCGCGCGCGAACGAGATATGACCGGCGATCGCTTCGCGCAGCGCGACCCGCCCCTGCGGCTCGCCGTAGCCCGGCGGCCGTCTCGAGATGGCGCGGAGCGCGCGCGCTTCCAGGCGGCGCCACATGGCGAACGGAAAGCTTGCCCAGTCGGGTAAGCCGACGGCGAAATCGAAGCGGCAGCCGCGGTCGACGCCGGTAGGGATCAGCATGGCGGAGGCGCGCCATGCTGCACTCAACCGCCGGTCGCCAGGCGATTGCGTGCCGAGGCGTTCCCTCGCCGCGGGACGAGACACGAAGTCGGCGACGATGGTTCCGGAGCGGCCGCGTGCCGAGACGTAGCCCTCGGCCAGGAGCTGGTCGTAGGCCGCGACCACGGTATTGCGCGAGACCCGGAGCGCCGCGGCCAACTCTCGCGTCGCCGGGAGACGCAGGCCGGGATGCAGGCGGCCCTCGACGGTGGCGGACCGCAACTGCCCGTGCAGGTCGCGCGTGACCCGGCGCGATCCGCGCGCGGGCAGCTCGAGGGCGAGGTCCAGTCCGGTCTGTATTGGACTCATAAAGTTTGCATAATTTGGTTCTTTTCGGATACCAATCGTCTCATATATCGTGCTCACCGTCATCAACGAACGGAGGTCGACATGCATGGTTCGACGCTTTGGGAGCACGCGCTCTTCGCGCTCACCCTTGCCGCGATGGCGTATCTCTGCTTCGAGACGCTCACGCTCGCGGTGCAGGTGGTGTGAGGCTGATCAGGCAGTGCCGAGATAGACCGCCTGGACGCGCGGGTCGGCGCGAATGGCGTCGGGCGCGCCTTCGGTCACGACGCCGCCGCGATCGAGCACGATGATGCGGTTGGCGTGACCGAAGACCACGTCCATGTCGTGCTCGGTGAAGAGCACGGCGATGCCCTCGGTCCGCGCGAGATCGGCCACGAGGAGCATCAGGCTTGCCCGGGCAGGCATCGGCATGCCGGCGGTGGGCTCGTCCATCAGGAGGAGCTTCGGCGCGTTGGCGAGCGCCAGCGCGAGCTCGATGCGCTTGGCGTCGCCGTAGGCGAGCGTCGCGCAGCCTTGATCGGCGAGCGCGGACAGGCCAACTCGCTCGAGGAGCGCATCCGCTTCCTTGACATGAAGGTCCGCGGCCCGGGCCGTTACGCGACGCTGCTCGCCGGCGTGGGCGGCGAGCGCGATCTGCACGTTCTCGCGTACGCTCATCGAGGCGAAGGTCGCGGCGATCTGGAAGGTGCGTCCGATGCCCGAGCGCGCGATCGTTCGCGAGGGCAGGCCGTCGATGCGTCGTCCGAGGAGCGTTATGGTTCCCCCATCGGGCGCGAGCTGGCCGTTGACGAGGTTGAAGAGCGTCGTCTTGCCTGCGCCGTTGGGGCCGATCACCGCGACCATCTCGCCGGCGCCGACAACGAACGAGACGTCGCGCACCGCTTCGATGCCGCCGAAGGATTTCGCGACCCGATCGACGACGAGCGCAGGCGCGCTCGCACGCTGCGCGTTCTCGCGGCCGTTCATCGCCTTATTTGCCTCGTTTGCCCTAGTCGCGCGAGCAGCCATTGCACTGCGCCGCCGATCCCCATCGGAAAGACGAGCGCGAGCGCGAGGATCGCGACACCGACACCTGTGCGCCAATAGTCGGTCGCGCGCGCTAGCGAGTCCTGGAGCCCGGTGAACGCAGCGGCGCCCAGCAACGGGCCGGCCAGCGCGTTGAGTCCGCCGAGCAGTACCATCACCAGCGCGTCGACCGAGCGCGGGATCGCGAGCGTGTCGGGGGCGATGCTGCCCTTCGAGAACGCGTACAGGGCACCGGCGAGCCCGGCGAAGGCGCCCGCGAGCGCGAACGCCATCCACTGCGCCGCGGGCACGTCGATGCCGCTCGCTTCGGCGCGAAGCCGGGAGTCGCGCCCGGCGCGAAGCGCGTAGCCGAAAGGACTGTGCGCGATCCAGGCGAGCGCGATCAGCGAAAGAGCCGTTACGGCGAGCGTGAAGTAGAAGTAGGGCCGGCTGCCGGCGAGCCATGCTGCGGGCCAGACACCGATGAGCCCGTTCGATCCGCCCGTGACGCTGTCCCACTGAAACGCGACCGACCACACGATCTGCGCGAAGGCGAGCGTGAGCATCGCGAGATAGATGCCCGACAGCCGCACGCAGAACCAGCCGAATAACAGCGCTCCGGCGATAGCGGCGAACGGCGCAAGCACGACGGCTGCTTCCATGGCGATGCCGTGCTTCACGGCGAGCGCGGCAGCGTAGGCGCCGATCCCGAAGTACGCAGCGTGACCGAAGGACGCGAGCCCGCCGGTACCCATCATGAACTGCAGGCTCGAAGCGAAGAGCGCAAAGACGAGCACGTCGGTTGCGAGCACGAGATCGTATTCGTCGCCGATCGCCGGAAGCACCGCTGCGAACGCGATCGCGGCGAGCGCGGCAATCGCACTGCGTCGCCCGGGCGGGCGCACGAGCGCACGATGCTCGGCGATCGCAGTGGTCGGCGCTGCCGACGTCGCGCTGCCGAGCAGGCCGTACGGCTTGACGGAAAGCACGATCGCCATCACCACGAATTCCGCCACGAGCGTGAGCTTGGGAAAGGCGATCGCGAATCCGGCGACCTCGACCTGGCCGAGGCCGATGCAGAGGGCTTTCACGAGCCCGATGATGAGCGCTGCGATGAACGCGCCCGGGATCGAGCCCAGCCCGCCGACCACCGTGACGACGAACGCCTCCGCGATTACCGAAAGGTCCATCCCGAGATTGGCCGACTCGCGCGGCAACTGCAGCGCGCCGGCGAGCCCGGCGAGCGACGCGCCGAGGAAGAAGACGCTCGTGAACAGCCGCGCCTGATTGACGCCGAGCGCCTGCGCCATCACCCGGTTCTCGGTCGCCGCGCGCACCAGCATGCCCCAACGCGTTCGCCGGGTGAGCCACCACAGCAGCAAGAGAACGGCGGGTCCGATGACGATCAGCAGCGCGTCGTACTGCGGGAGCACGCGGCCCGCGATCTCGATCGCACCCTTGAAGCCGGCTGCGCGCGGCCCGAGCAGATCTTCCGGTCCCCAGAGCGCAAGCGTTGCATCCTTGACGATCAGTACGACGCCGAACGTGGCGATCAATTGCAGCAACTCGGGCGCGGCGTAGAGTCGCCGCAGCAGCAGGATCTCCATCAGCGCGCCGATCGCGCCGACGGCGATCGCCGCGGCGAGCACCGCAAGCCAATAACCGGGAATCGTCACCCCAAAGCGGGCGATCGCGCTGTACGCGATGTACGCACCGAGCATGTAGAGCGACCCGTGCGCGAAGTTGACGATGCGCGTCACCCCGAAGATGAGCGTGAGCCCGGCCGCGACGAGGAACAGCGACGACGCGCCGGCGAGGCCGTTGACGAGCTGGACGAAGAGGGCGGCGAGGGTCAAGTAGCGCTGGCTATGCGCCCGAATGCAGGAGATCCCAGAAGCTCCGCGGCGACAGGATTCTCATTCGACCGAGGAGGGCTAGTTGTTGCACGGCTGCATCGCCGGTCACGAAGAGGTCGGACTCACCGCTCAAGGCCTCTCCGAGAATCGCCGCATCGTCCGGATCCACCGGGGCGCGGATGGGCGACGACGATTGCACGCGGTTGGCAGCTGCCCCCTGCACGAATTCGACGATCTGATCGCAGTGGCGCTTCGGAAGCCTGATCTTCTGTTGCAGGGCCCGCCGCAATTCCCGGAGCACGCCGTTGCCCGTGATCAGTTCGTGTTCGAGCAGGACAACTTCGAACAGATCCGCGCACAATCCCCGCGATGCAAAAGCGCCGACGAGGACGTTGGTGTCCAGGAAGACTCTCAAGACACGGCTTTGAACACTTCCTCGTCCGTCAGCATTCCCTGCGCTTCAGCGAACGGCAGGGTCTTGCGCCGCAGTTCTCGGAATCGAGCCACGGCGACCTGCCGCGCTAGCGCTTCGCGCGCCAGCTCGCTCTTCGTGCGCCCCGTGGTCTTTGCCAGGCGGTCGAGTGCCCTCTGCAGTTTCTGGTCCAGGCGGATGGTAAGAGTAGCCATAAACAGTAGCCGTAACCGTTGTAAGACAATGTCGTACGGAACTATACCACGATCCGTGGGGCGGAAGAGCGGGCACAGCGCGAAAACGGATCATTCCGCCGGCCGATGCGCGCGCACCCAGTCGTCGGAAGGCAGGTAATCGGCACCGTTCGCGTACTTCCAATCGACCATCACGCCCTTGCCGTCCTTCACCGCGATGCGCCCGACGTAGGCGCCCATCGTCGACTGATGGTCGAGCGCGCGAAACGTGACTTTCCCGAACGGTGTCTCGACGACGAGCCCCTGCATCGCGGCGACGAGCTTGTTCGTGTCGGTGGAGCGCGCCTTGTGGATCGCCGCAGCCGCGCTCATGACGACGCTGTATCCGACGACCGAGCCCTGCCGGGGATAGTCCTGGTACTTCGCCTGATACGCATCGAGGAAGCGCTTGTGCTCCGGGGTGGCGATGGCCTGCCAGGGATAGCCGGTTACGTACCAGCCGGTCGGCGCCTCGTCCTTGAGGGGGTCGAGGTACTCGGGCTCGCCGCCGAGAAGGTTGAACACCGGGCGGTCCTTGAACAGCCCGCGCAACTCGCCTTCGCGCACGAACTTGGCGAGGTCGGTCGCGAAGAGCGAGGAAAAGATTGCGTCCGGCCTGGCGTCGATGAGCGCCTGCACGACGGGGCCGGCGTCGATCTTGCCGAGAGGGACCGCTACCTCGACGAACTCGAGCCCCGAGGCCTGCTGTGCGATCATCTGCTGCTTGAAGGCTGCTGTCGCCGAGGTTCCGTATTCGTAGTTCGGATAGACGATCGCCCAGCGTTTCTTGCCAAGCTTCGCCGCAGCAGGGACGAGCATCGCCGTCTGCATGTAGGTCGAAGGACGCAGGCGGAAGGTGTAGCGGTTCCCGTTCTCCCACACGATTTTGTCGGTCAGCGGCTCGGAGGCGAGGAACAGCACCTTGCGCTGCTTGGCGAAATCCGCCACGGCGAGGCCCACGGCCGAGGAGAAAGTCCCCATGAGCAGATCGACCTTTTCGCGGGCGATCAGCTCCTCGGCTACGCGCACGGCATCGCCGGGATTGCCGTTGTCGTCGCGCACCACGAGCTCGAGCGGGCGGCCGAGCACGCCGCCCGCGCGATTGACCTCGTCGATCGCCAACTCCATGCCCTTCCTGTAGGGCTCGAGAAACGCCGGAAAGGTCTTGTAGCTGTTCAACTCGCCGAGCTTGATCGGCTGCGCACTCGCCGCCACGTTGAAAAGAGCGGCTGCGGCAAGCAGCGCCGGCACAAACCTCGATATCGCCCCCATCCCATACCTCTCTGCGACGCCTGACCCCGGGGCGCCGATTCTATCCTTATAGCAGCTCAGAAGCTGCGGCGAGGCGTCCGTAGACGGTAAAATTGCATGTTTAGCCGCGCTGCGGAATCGTTTTCCTCGATGCTCAAGCTTGGTTTCGGCTTCGATTTTGCCGATGTTTACTCGACGGCGGGCCTGCAAAGGCTCGACGCGGCCTTCTGCGCCTGGCTCGCGGAAGGCGACGGCGCGCTCGCGACGCGGCTCGCCGCCGCACGCGCTGCTCCGGGTGCGCTCGGGCGCAAGGACGAATCCGAGCTCTTGATCGCGCTCGCGCCGCATCTCGAAGACTGGCTGGCCAGGTTTTTCGGCATCGAGCGCGAAGTGGGCGCGTTGCAGGCGGCGCAGCGCGAGCTGGCGCCGCTGTTCGCCTGCAAGCGGCAGGTCGTGCAGCGCAAGGCGATGAACAAGTACAAGGCGGAAGAGGCCGCGACTTTCGATGCCGATGCCTTGCGCTCCCGGCTCGAAGCCCTTCTCGGCGAGCCGCTGTCCGGGTTGAGCGGCGAGCTTGCTTTCGCGCGCCGTGTCGGCGAGTGGGGGCAGGACGAAACGGCGCACCGCGACGAGATCGATCTCGCGCTGCGCTACGCGGCATGGGCCGCGCATACGGCGCAGGGGCGCGCGCTGCATCGCAAGGGCGTACTGTTCAAAGCGCCGCACAAGCTCGACTTCACGCGCCTGATTCCCGTCGAGCACGAGAAGCGCGACGGCGTCGAGGCCTGGCGCCTGCCGGAGGATCACCTGCGCCGGCGCGACGGCTTCGCGCTCACCGATCGCGGCACCGATTTCGCCGGCGGCATCGACCAGGCGCATTACTGCATCTGGTGCCACGAGCAGCGGAAGGATTCGTGCTCGTCGGGATTGCGTGAAAGGAAACCCGCGGACGGAAGCGCCGCGCCGTTCAAGAAGTCTCCGTTCGGCATCCCGCTGACGGGGTGCCCGCTCGAGGAAAAGATCTCCGAGTTCCACAAGCTGCGCGTCGACGGCTGGGCGCTCGGCGCGCTTGCCATCATCTGCGTCGACAATCCGCTCGTCGCAGCCACGGGCCACCGCATCTGCAACGACTGCATGAAGGCATGCATCTACCAGAAGCAGGATCCGGTGGACATTCCGCAGTCGGAGACGCGCTTGCTGAAGGACGTGCTCGCGCTGCCGTGGGGGTTCGAAGTCTATTCGCTCCTCACGCGCTGGAATCCGCTCAACCTGCGCCGCCCGCTGCCGCGCGAGGCGAGCGGCAGACGCGTGCTCGTGGTCGGCCTCGGGCCGGCGGGCTTCACGCTCGCGCATCACCTGCTCAACGACGGCCACGCGGTCGTGGGCATCGACGGGCTCAAGATCGAGCCGCTTGCATCCGCGCTCTCGGGCGTGAATCCACACGGCGAGCGCGTCGCCTACGAGCCGATCCGCGACGTCGAAGCGCTGCGCGAACCGCTCGACGATCGCGTGATGGCTGGCTTCGGCGGCGTCGCGGAATACGGCATCACGGTGCGCTGGGACAAGAACTTCCTCAAGCTCATCCGCATTCTGCTCGAGCGGCGCGATCGCTTTGCGATGCACGGCGGCGTGCGCTTCGGCGGCACCATCGATGCCGAAGGCGCCTTCTCGCTCGGCTTCGATCACATCGCGCTCTGTGCCGGCGCCGGCAAACCGACCGTGCTCGATCTGCCGAACGGGCTCGCCAATGGCGTGCGCGCCGCGTCGGACTTCCTGATGGCGCTGCAACTGACCGGCGCCGCCCGGCGCGATTCGGTGGCGAACATGCAGCTGCGTCTGCCGGTCGTCGTCGTCGGCGGCGGGCTCACCGCGATCGACACCGCCACCGAGTCGCTCGCCTACTATCCGGTCCAGGTGGAGAAGTTCCTGGCCCGCTACGAGACGCTCGTCGCCGAGAAGGGACGCGCCGCCGTCGAGGCTGAATGGACGGAAGACGAGCGCGAGATTGCGCAGGAGTTTCTCGCTCACGCCCGCGCGATTCGTGTTGAGCGCGACGCGGCGGCGAAAGAAGGGCGTCCTGCCCGCGTGCTCGAGCTTCTGCAGTCGTGGGGCGGGGTGACGATCGCGTATCGCAGGCGGCTCATCGACAGCCCGTCGTACACCCTGAATCACGAGGAGGTCGCGAAGGCCTTCGAGGAGGGGATTCGCTTCGCCGAGGGATTGACGCCGGTCGCGGTCGAGATCGACCGCTGCGGGCGCGCTCGCGCGCTCGCGGTTTCGGTGCAGCAGCAAAACGGCGACGCCGTCTGGCACGAGACCGGCCGTGCCGAGCTTCCCGCGCGCGCGATCCTGATCGCCGCCGGCACGCAGCCGAATACGATCGCGGCGCGCGAGGACGCGAAGCATTTCCACCTTGATGGGCGCTACTTCCGGGCGCTCGACGATGCCGGTCAGGCGGTGCACCCGGCGAAGGGCGAAGCCAAACCGGAAGCGGCGCACGTCATCACGACCGTGCAACCCGACGGCCGCGCGATCAGCTTCTTCGGCGATCTGCATCCGTCGTTCTACGGCAACGTGGTCAAGGCGATGGCGAGCGCGACGCGAGGCTATCCGGTCGTCAGTGCCATGCTCGCACGCAGCGTGCCAGCCTTTACAGGAAGCGACGCCGAACTCCTCGATCGCGTGCGCGGCGAGTTGCGCGCCACCGTTGAGCGCGTGGTCCGGCTCACGCCGACCATCGTCGAAGTGGTCGTGCGGGCGCCGGCGGCAGCGCGGCGATTTGCGCCCGGCCAGTTCTATCGGTTGCAAAACTTCGAGACGCTGGCGGCGCGGGCGAGCGGAACACGGCTCGCGATGGAGGGCATCGCGCTCACGGGCGCGTGGGTCGATCGTGACGCGGGTCTCGTGTCGACGATCGTGCTGGAGATGGGCGGCTCGTCCGATCTTTGCGCGCTGCTCGAGGCCGGCGAGCCGGTCGTCCTCATGGGACCCACCGGCACGCCGACCGAGATCGCGGGCGGCGAGACGGTCGTGCTCGCCGGCGGCGGGCTCGGCAACGCCGTGCTCTTCTCGATCGGGCAGGCATTCCGCAAGGCCGGCTCGCGCGTGCTCTATTTCGCCGGCTACCGCAAGATGATCGATCGCTACAAGGTCGAGGAAATCGAAGCCGCCGCCGACGTCGTCGTCTGGGCCAGCGACGAAGCTCCCGGCTTCGCACCGACGCGGCCGCAGGACAAGAGCTTCGTCGGCAACATCGTGCAGGCGATGGCGGCGTACGCGAGCGGCGCGCTCGGCCCGCAGCCCCTCGAGTTCAGCGCCGCCGACCGCGTCATGGCCCTCGGCTCTGATCGCATGATGGCCGCCGTCGCGCAGGCCCGAACCACAGAGCTGGCCCCTTATCTCAAACCGACGCACCGCGCGTTCGCGTCGATCAACTCGCCGATGCAGTGCATGATGAAGGAGATCTGCGCGCAGTGCCTGCAGCCGCACCGCGATCCCGCGTCGGGGAAGGTGAGCTACGTCTTCTCGTGCTTCAATCAGGATCAGCCGCTCGACGTCGTCGACTTCGAAGCGCTCAGCGCGCGCCTCGCGCAGAACACGGTGCAGGAGAAGCTGACCGCGCAATGGATCCGGCGCTGCCGCGCCGAATTGAGCGCCGTCTAGGTCCCCCCCGACCGCGCAAGATTGCTTTCCTGCGCCGGACACATCGCGAAGAGTGTCTCGTTGCATCAAGGTGGTGCGCCTGTAATGCTTACTTACAAAATACCTTCGCACTGACTCACTCCCGTCGTCGTCGAATAGGAATCGTTCCGCGTTCGACGATGCATGAGTTCAGCCGTCTCTTCGCCGGGAGTACCCGCAGTCGCGGCGGCCGCGACCCGCGGCGTCATCCACCTCGTCAACCCGCTCTGGGACGCACACGGCGGCGCCGACTGGCGCGCGGTCGAGATGTACGAGGCGCTCCGTGCCGAACGTTCGGTGCGGCTGTGGAGCCGTTTTCATCCGGCACGGGCCTTCGCTGAGCATTATCCCGTCGAGCTGATTCGACCCTGGCTCGGACGCTGGCCGGTCGGCGGCACCTTCATCTTCGTCGGTGCGTACTTCCGAGTCGGGCATTGGTTCAAGGCGGCGTTCCCGCAGCGGACCATCCTGATCTACAACACCCATCAGCCCGATCGTCTGGCCAAGGTGCTCGCACGCCTGGAGGCCTGGCATCGCACCCCGGTCGAGATCGTGTACACCTCGCCGCTTCTGCGCCGACTCTCCGATCGGCCGGGCCGGGTGATCGAGAGCCCCATCGACATTGCCAGATTCGCGCCGGCCGCGGCGCGCGAGCGTGCAACGAGACCATTCACGGTCGGCCGGCTGTCACGCGACATCGCGACCAAGCATCATCGCGATGATCCCGAAGTCTATCGGGCGCTCGCCGGTGCCGGCGTGTCGCTGCGCATCATGGGCGGGAGCTCGATTCATGAGCGTCTGGATGCTGAGGTCGATGTGCTGCCCGCCGGCGCGCAGCGCGCCGTCGACTTCCTGCACGATCTCGATTGCTTCTATTACCGCACCAGCGACCAATGGCTGGAGGCCTACGGGCGCGTGGTCTTCGAAGCGATGGCGTGCGGGTTGCCGGTCGTGTGCGGCCGGCGCGGCGGCTACGCGGATTACATCGCGCACGGCGTCAACGGCTTCCTGTTCGATACCAACGAGCAGGCGGTCGCACTGATTCTCAGGTTGCGCGATGATGCGGCGCTGCGCGATCGCATCGGTCGCGCAGCGCGGCGCACCGTCGAGGAGCTGTACCGCGGGCGCGCCTGGCGCCGCAAGCTCGCCTACTTCCTGACCGGGAGCGAAGGTCATCCCGCGCGCGTCCTCGCCGATTCTTTCGACGCGACCCCCTCCGAGCTGCGCTGACATCTTTTGTTTCCCCGGCTAGGTCATCGACATGCCGGGGCACGGCGTTAACTGACAATGTGCTGACGGCGGCATGATTGATGCTGCGGGTCAGCGAAGTACCGCGGAATGCGGGCATTTGTAGCGTCCGTGCGCGGTGCAGGGTGCAGGCTATGCGCATGATTGTAGATTTTGCAAACACATGGGCACGCGGGAGTGCATTGCGAGAAATGGACAACTAAGAGTAACGAACATGAGCGGTATGCGACAGCAGTGGCGTAACGGGATGATCGGATTGATTGGCACGCTGGCCCTGCTCGCCGGCGGAGCCGCGCTTGCCGACCCGCCGGCGCGGGTGGCGAGGCTCGCGCAGATGAGCGGCACGATCACCTTCTCGCCGGCAGGCGAAGAGGACTGGGCCGTGGCGCAGGCGAATCGGCCGGTGATCACCGGTGACCGGCTCTGGGCCGACGCAGGTTCGCACTTTGAGCTGCAGATCGGCGACGCCGCGGCGCGCATCGGCAGCGAAACGAGCGTCAACGTGCTCAACCTGGACGACCAGGTCGGGCAATTCCAGCTCGCGCAAGGTAGCTTGAACCTGCGGGTGCGCAGGGTGAATGGCGACCAGTTCTACGAGATCGATACGCCGAATCTTGCCTTCTCGATCCGCCGGCCGGGTGAATACCGCATCGACGTCGATCCTAACGGCAACACCACGACGCTGCGCGTGCGCAGCGGCGAAGGCCAAGCCTGGGGCGAAGGCGCGGGGTATGTGATCGGCGCCGGGCAGATGTACACGTTCACCGGCGAAGGCCTGCGCGATTACTCGACGGCTGCGCTGCCGCAGCCCGACGAGTTCGACCGCTGGGCCGTCGATCGCGACCGTCGCGAAGATGCAGCCGTCAGCGCGCGATTCGTATCGCCGGAACTGATCGGGGCCTCCGATCTCGACGAGTACGGGACGTGGCGCGATGTTCAGGGCTACGGCAACGTCTGGGTGCCGACCTCCGTCGAGGCCGGCTGGGCTCCTTATCACTACGGTCATTGGGCCTGGGTCGATCCCTGGGGCTGGACGTGGATCGACGATGCGCCATGGGGTTTCGCACCGTTCCACTATGGGCGGTGGGCATACCTCCAGAGTCGCTGGTGCTGGGTTCCGGGGCCGAGGACCGTCCGGCCGGTGTATGCGCCGGCGCTGGTCGCGTTCGTCGGCGGAGTAGGCGGGTTCAGCCTGTCGGTGTCCAGCGGTCCGGGCGTCGCCTGGTTCCCGCTCGGCGTCGGCGAAGTGTACCGGCCTTCCTATGCCGTGAGCCGTCGCTACTTCACGAATGTCAACGTGAGCAACACCGTCGTGAATACGACCGTGATCAACAACTACTACAACAACAGGAACGTCAACGTCGTCTACCGCAATCGCGAGGTTCCCGGCGCGGTCGTGGCAGTGTCCGCGACCTCTTTCGCGAGCGGGCACGACGTGCATCGCGAAGCGGTGTCCGTTTCGCGCGACGTCATCGCGAGGCAGCCGGTGAGCGCCGTGGCCGCCGTTGCGCCGACGCGTGCCAGCGTGATCGCGGCAGCCGCAGCAGGCGGAGCCGCCGTTGCGGTCGCCAAGCCAAAGCAGGCGATCCTGGACCGGCACGCTGTGGCCAAGGCGGCGCCGCCGCCTCCGGCTCCATCGTTCGCGGCGAAGGCACAGGTGCTGGCTTCGCAGCCGGGTAAACCGCTCGATACGGAGAGGCTCAATTCGCTCCGGCACGAGCGGCCGGCCGAGCGCAACGTGAAGATCGTCGCGCCGCCGTCTGGTGCAGCCTCCGCGGCTCTGAAGCCGCTGCCGCCCGCCAAGGGTGGTCCCGAAGAGAAACGTGGTGGTCAGCCTCCGACCGCCGCCGTGCCGCAGGCGCCGCAGGAGCGCGGTGGAGCAAAGGAAGAAAGGCGCGGTCCGCCGCCAACGGCAGCCGTGCCGCGCCCACCGCAGGAACGCGGTGGCGCGAAGGAAGAGCGTCGCGGTCCGCCTCCGACGGCCAACGTACCGCAGCCGCTGCAGGCGCAGGAGCGCCGCGGTCCGCCTCCGACGGCCAACGTACCGCAGCCACCGCAGGCACAGGAGCGTGCGCAAGAACGTCGCGGGCCGCCGCCTGGGGCCGCGCCACAGCAGCCGCCACAACCGCAGCCACAAGCGAAGCGGCAGCCGCCTCAGCCGCCACCTCAGCAAGAGGCGCAGGCGCGCCAGCCGCCCAACCCGCAGCAGCAAGGCGGCAAGGGTGAAGCGCGGCACGAGGAAGGCCGCGGCAAGGAGAAGGAGAAGGATAAGGACAAGGACAAGAAGGAAGGGCAGCAGTAGCGTAGCGCTCGCTGATCCCACCGACAAAACGAATGCGCGCCCGATCGGGCGAGCATTTCTTAGGTCGCGGCAACTCGTTGCTGCTGGTTGCTCAGCGCTCGAACTTCACCGACAGCACGATCGAGGTCTGGGTACGCTCGATGCCGTCGATCCGACCGATGGCGTCCAGATGGCGGTCGATTTCCTCGGTGCTGCCGCCCTCCAGGAGCACCTGATAGTCGAACACGCCGGACAACGCGTACACGGCTCGCACGAATGGCCGAAGCTCGAGCTCGCGCACCACCCGCTCGCCGGCCTTGGGATTCACCGTGATCAGCACCTGGGCGCTGATCTGCCGGCGTGCGAACCCTTCGCTGACGCGCACCGTGTAGCCGGCGATGACGCCGTCGCGCTCCAGCCGCCGGATCCTCTCCTGCACGGTCGTGCGCGCGACACCGAGCTTTCGCGCAAGCGACGCGGTGGATTCGCGAGCGTTGCGGCGGAGCAGGGCGAGCAGGCGCTGCTGCTCTTGCGTGAGCCGTCGATTCGACGAAAACGTTGTCATTATGCAGGAATTATACCGTCATCTCGACGAAGTGCAGCCTGTGATCCGACGGGCAGCTGTCCTACACTTTGGCCATGACTACCACGAAGACCCTCCTGCTCGGCGCCGGCAAGATCGGCGAGACCATTACCCATCTCCTGCACGCGAGCGGCGATTACGCGCTCACCGTCGCCGATCACGATGAGGAGCGGCTGGCGCCGATTGGCGCGCTCGGCGTGCGCACAGTCCAAGCCGACTTCACCGCGGCGCGGAAGCTCCGCGAGCTGGTCAGCGGCAATGACGTCGTGCTGAGCGCGAGCCCATTTCACCTCACGCCGAGGATCGCCCAGGCGGCGGTCGCCGCCGGCGCGCACTATTTCGATCTGACCGAAGACGTCGAGAGCACGCGTCGGGTCAAGCTTCTCGCCGAGGGCGCCAAAACAGCGCTGGTCCCGCAATGCGGGCTCGCACCCGGCTTCATCTCGATCCTCGCCTACGCGATGACGCGCAAGTTCGACACGCTGCGCGACGTGCACATGCGGGTCGGCGCGCTGCCGGTCTACCCGACCAACGCGCTCAAGTACAACCTGACCTGGAGCACCGACGGTCTAATCAACGAATACTGCAATGCGTGCGAAGCGATCATCGACGGGCGACGGCACGAGACGCTCGCGCTTGAGGAGACCGAAGCGTTCTCGCTCGACGGCATCGCGTACGAGGCGTTCAACACCTCGGGCGGACTTGGCACGCTGTGCGACACGCTTGCCGGCGCCGTCGAGAACCTCAACTACAAGACGGTGCGCTATCCGGGGCACCGCGATCTCGTGAAGATGCTGATCCGCGATCTGCGCCTCGGACAGCGGCGCGACGTGCTGAAGGACGTGCTCGAAGCCTCGCTGCCGATGACGCACCAGGACGTGGTGCTGGTGTTCGTCACCGTGAGCGGCATGCGCGAAGGGCGGCTCACGCAGGAATCCTTCGCCAAGAAGATCTACAGCACGACGATCGACGGGCGGCTCTACTCGGCGATCCAGATCACGACCGCGGCCGGCATCTGCGCGATGGTCGATCTGCTGCGCGAGGGCGCGCTGCCGCGCGCGGGGTTCGTCCGTCAGGAAGACGCCGAACTCGAGCGCTTCCTCGGCAACCGCTTCGGACGTTATTATGCCTAGCTGCCATGTGCGGCCGATTCGATCAGCACACGCTTCCGTATCGGTACGCCGGCTACATCGACGCGCTGTTGCGCTCGACGCCGAACGATCCGGCGCCGCGGTACAACGTCGCGCCGCAGACCTATGCCTGGGTCGCTCGGCGAGCGCGCGACGGCACGCGCGAGGTGATCCCGCTTCTGTGGGGATTGGTGTCGTACTGGGCCGATGATCCGAAGAAAGGCGCGCGGCCAATCAACGCCCGCGCTGAGAGTGCCGGCACGCGGCCGATGTTCCGCCAGCTCATGGCAACGCGCCGCTGCGTGATTCCGGTCGACGGCTTCTACGAATGGCAGGCGACACCCCAGGGCAAGCAGCCGCACTATGTGCGCCTCGCCGACGGCGCGCCGATGCTGCTCGCCGGCCTCTGGGATCGCTGGAAGCGCGGCGATGCGGCGCCGATCGAATCGTTTACCATCCTCACTACCGATGCGAACGACCGCGTCGCCAGGCTCCATGACCGGATGCCGGCGATCATCGATCCGAAAGATCTCTCGCGGTGGCTCGACGTGCACGATAACGATGCCGCTGCCGCGGGTGCGCTGCTGCATCCCTATCGCGCCGAGGCGATCGACACCTATCCGGTCAGCCGCGCCGTGAATTCTGCGACGAACGAGGGTCCGGAGCTGATCGCATCGCAGGACGCGGGCTTCGAAGAATTACCGCCGCCGCGTTAACCGGCGCGAAGCGCCGCGTTCAACGCGGCGAGTTAGTGCATCGCGCTGCACGTAGCGCGGCGTGACGTACTAACGTCCTTTGGAACTAGCGCGTGTGCGCGGCGCGACGCGCGGCACCGACGGCATGTTGGGCCGACGTTGGAGCTGCTGGGGAGCCGCTGGCATTGCCGGCCGCCGTTGCAACTGCGGCAACGGATTGGGGTTGGGCTGCGCGGTCTTCACCTCGCCGCCCTTGGGGGTGCCTTGGTTCTTGCCTTTGGACATGGATGGCCTCACCGGCTTGCGGTTGATGCGACAATGCTACGCAAACGGCCGCAGCACGCAAGGCTGCTGGAGGAGATCGCATGAAACGAAACCGCTTCCCGACGAGCGTCTGTCTGCTCTTTTGCGCGCTCGGCTCGATCGGCGCCGCGCCGGCGCAGGAGACTTACCCTGCGAAACCGATATCGCTGGTGGTCCCGTTCCCGCCGGGCGGCGTGGCCGACATCGTGGCGCGCCCGACCGCGGACGCGATGAGCCGCTATCTCGGGCAGCCCGTCGTCATCGAGAACAAGCCGGGCGCGGGCGGCGGCATCGGCATGGGTCTCGTCGCCAAGGCGAAGCCCGATGGCTACACGCTGCTTCTCGCGCTGTCGTCTATCTCGATTCTGCCCGAAGCGGACAAGGTCACCGGCCGTGCGCCGCTCTATCAAATGGATCAGCTCGTGCCGATCGCGCGACTTACCGCGGACCCCACCGTGCTCGTCGTGCGCGCCGAGAGTCCGTGGAGGACGCTGCAGGAGTTCGTCGCCGACGCGAAGCGGCGCCCCGGAGCAATCACCTATGGCTCATCGGGCAACTACGGCACCATGCACATGCCGATGGAAATGTTTGCCGCCAGCGCCGGCATCAAGCTGCTGCACGTTCCGTACACCGGCGCCGGACCCGCGGTGGTGGGGCTGCTCGGCGGAAACGTCGATGCGCTTTCGTCCGGTCCGTCGACGGTGATCCAGCACGTCAAGGCGGGAAAGCTGCGTGTGCTCGCCTCCTGGGGCGACAAGCGCCTCGCCTCGCTGCCCGACGTTCCGACCTTGACCGAGTCGGGTTACGAGGTCGTGTTCTTCCAGTGGTCGGCGTTGTTTGCTCCTGCCGGAACGCCCGCCCCCGTCATCGCGAAGCTGCGTGAAGCGGCGCGCGCCGTGGTCGCCGATCAGCGGTTCGCCGCAGCGATGGCGACCGTCGAGACGCCGGTCCAGTATCTCGATGCGCCCGAGTTGCAGCGCTTCTGGGAGGCGGACGCGAAGAAGCTCGGCGAAGCCGTGCGCCGCGTCGGCAAGCTGGACTGAGCGACCCGCCGCGAGTGCGGACCGCGCTGCCTGGGTAGGACCGGCTCCGACAGAAATTCCGCTTGGTCCTATCGAGCTATCGGCGGCCGGCTGATTCTGTCTCCTCCGGCGACGGGCTATAGTGCCAAGCTCAAAGCCGTAAAACAACGGAGGTAAGAATGACCGTCAATCTGGCGGCTGGTCCCGTAGTTGCGCTGATCGCAGGCATCCTGATTCTCATCGTGCCACGGCTGCTCAACTACATCGTCGCGCTCTATCTCATTCTCATCGGACTGATCGGAATCTTCGGCGTCAGCGGGGTGCACGCCGCCACACTATAGGCACTTGGGTGCCTGCGCACGGCTCGGTCGACCCGGGGGGGAGCCGACCTGAGCCGGGGGGAGAGCGCAGGCGGGGGAGATCTGGGCAGGGATCAGATCCAGTGGTTGACGGACCCGCCGTGGCAGTCGCTAATCACACCCTGGATCTGCCCTACCTGCGGCGAAGCATCGGGCAATCGGGATGGAGCCGCAATCGGCGTTGCGCCGATTTTTCTGTAGGACGGTTCGGAAGACCGCGTAGGAAGACGATTACCCGTTGCGTTGCTGCCGGCGCAGTTCGGTGGCGAGTTGCTTGGTCATCGCAAGCGCCATCTCGATCTGCACGAGAGCGCGTTGCAGGCGCTCGTGATCGGACGGCTCGGCGCTGCCGTCTGGATGCGTTGCGGCCATCTCGATGCGCACCCATGCGAGCATGTCGACCAGCGCTTCGACGCGCCGTGCTACGGACGCATCGACCTGCTCGACGAAGCGCTTGGGTTCGTCGCGCGCAGCGATGCTGGAAGGATGTGCAAGATGCGGTTCGAGCGGTGATACTGATGCGGACCTGGGGGAAGCCATGGTTGGAGCCCTTTTCGTTTGCTTCGCGGCGCGTTGCCGGTTCATGACCGCGCCGCTCGCTTGCGCTGCACGGGCGGAAGGATCGTCCGGATATCGGCTGACTCGCTTCGCGCGCTGGACCGTCCGTCGCCTCGACCGTGATTGCGCACGCGTGCGAAGGTCCTGCGAATGTCGGTTTGCTGCCTCGACGTGTGGCGGAACAGCGGATCGAGAATCGATCTCACGGCGATGCGCGAGTCGTCGAATCGTACGAAGGTGCTGACCGTCTTGCGGAAGGCACCTGCCGACGCGAAGAAGCTGATGGCCGCGACGAAGCTGTCGAAGCACGAAGTAGCGATGGCCATTGAGTACCTCACTCGCATGAACATCGTGGAACGCCTGCAATGAGTAACGCCAACCTCGATGATGAGATCGACTGGGCGCTGAACCAACTGGTGTTGCCGGTGAGCGCGAGCGAACCGGCTGAGGTTCTACGGCAGGTGTTGCAAGACTGCCTGAATGAGGACTCCGTGCGCCAAGCCCACGAGTGCCTACTGCCGGCGAAGGTTTTGACGTAACGGCCGCAGTTCCTGCATCCATATTTCACGAACTGGAGAGCGCCGTCCTGTTGGAGACTTTCAATGTACCAGCCGACGATTGGTGCGAAGAAGCGGTCGCCTGCGCACTCTTTCGTCTCACAATGGAGGGGGATCAGCGGGAGCCGCATCTTGAAGACCGTTGGCACGTTGCCCGGCGGCATCTCGTTTGCGCTTCGAGCAGGTTGGAGATCGCGATGCATGTCCCCGGCGGCGTTGATTCCAGAAAGTCCTTCAACGTCGAAGGTGGTGTGCTTACTTCGGTCATTGTGTGGTTCTTTTAGGGTTCTTTTTCGAAAGCCGCGACTCAGGTATTGCACCTAAGTCATTGAATTAATGGTGCTGTTGAGTGGACTCGAACCACCGACCTACTGATTACGAATCAGTTGCTCTACCAGCTGAGCTACAACAGCATGTCGACTGAATTAACGAACGCAAATTATACCGCGGACGTCGTCGAGGCCCGGTCGGGGCCGGCGCCGGCGCTTTCGTTCCGCGCTGCTCGCCATCGTCGTCCGCGGGCGCGCTTTGCACGGGACAGGGAAGGCGTTTCTAGTTCATTTCAGCCGCGGTACCCGGCGCGGGCGTGAAGCCCAGGTCACCGCGTGCCAGCGCCTTCTCGCGGCCGCCGAAGCGCGCGAGGAGCTCTGCCTGGCGCCGCTTGGCGCGCGCATCGGTGGCTTCGGGATCGAGCGCGGCGCGCAGCCGGCGCTGGCACTCTCCCAGCGTCGCGGCGTAGCGCGGATCGTCCGCCAGGTCGACCAGCTCCTCGGGATCTTCGGCGAGATCGAAGAGCTGCGGGCGATAGGCAACGTAGTGGCAGTACTTGAAGCGTCCGAAGCGCAGCATGTAGGCCGCCGCGACGGAGCCACTCGCGTGATACTCGGAGATCACCGGTCGAGCCGGCACGGCGCCGCTCGCGAGCGCGAACAGCGACGCGCCGGGCAGGTCCCGGCCGCCCACGCGCGGCGCCTCGCCCGCCGCCTCGAGAATCGTCGGCGCGCAATCGATGTGCGAGACCGGAGTCTCGATCACGCGGCCCGCGGGTACGCCGGGACCGGCCAGGAGCAGGGGGACGCCCACGCTCTCCTCGTACAGCGTGGACTTCCCCCACAAGCCTCGGGCGCCCACGTTGTCGCCGTGGTCGCTCGTGTAGATGACCCGGGTGCCCGACTCGAGGCCGGTGTCACGCAGCGCGCGCAGTACGTTGCCGACGTTTTCGTCCATCGTCGACACGAGCCCGCTGTAGCCGGCGATCGCGCGCTTCACGTCGGCCGCGCAGGTGAAGTGCGTGTCGTAGTCGACCGTGCGCGCGTAGTCGTCGAGGTAAGGATGGTGTGGGCGCGACTCGCGCGCATAGAGCTTCGGCAACGGCAGCTCCTGCCGCCAATAGCGGTAGAACCAATGCGGCGGCGCGGTGAGCGGAAAGTGCGGCAAGGCGAAGGACACGAACAGCACCCACGGCCGGTCGCACCACTTCGGCGCCTCCTCGTGCAGCCAGACCTGCGCGCGCGCCGCGATATCGCGGTCATACGCCGTGTAGAACGATTCGCCAGGCCCGGCGCGGCGCGCTATCTTGTCGCCCCCCTTGCGCTTGGGAATGTTCTCGCGGATAAGACCCTTGACGTCGCCGACCCCTTCGACGATGTGCATCGGCACGATTTCCTCGGACAACCCGTGGTCGTCGCCCGGGCGTCCGCGGAAATGCAGCTTGCCGATAGACACGACGCGATGACCCGCATCGCGCAGCGCGTGATGCCAGCTCGGCACCGCGCCGTCGTAGCCGTCGGCGTTGTCCCAATACCCGATGTCGTGCACGTAGCGGCCGACCGCGAATGCCGCGCGCGCCGGCACGCAGATCGGGCAGGTCGTATACGCCGACGCGAAGCGCGTTCCCCGTGCCGCAAGGGCGTCGAGGTTCGGCGTCTCGATGAACGGATGTCCGGCAGCCTTCAGGAATTTCGGGTTGTGCTCGTCGGACATCAGGACGAGCAGGTTGAGAGGTGTCATGCCGATGCAGCGTGGGAAGCGGCGGGGCGCCGCTGAGGCGTGCGGTGAGTATGGCACAGGCGACGCGGCGTTGTGCGCGCGCAGCGCTCTCGGCTATTCTCTCGCGTCAGGCGTGGAGGAGTCATGGATGTCCCACCTCGCAGTTGGCTTTGCCCGGCGCTATGGGCGCTCGTCGCCGTAAGCTTCGGTGCCGGAGCGCAGACCTACCCGACGCGGCCCGTCCGGTTGATCGTGGCCGATGCGCCTGGCGGCGCGCCGGATCAGCTCGCACGGATCCTCGCGGAGAAGGTGTCCTCTGGGTTGGGCCAGCAGCTCGTCGTCGACAACCGCCCCGGTGCGGGCGGTGTGCTGGGTGCCGACCTCGCGGCCAAGGCGCCGTCGGACGGCTACACGCTGCTCATGACCACAACGGCGATCTACGCAATCCTTCCCAACCTCAGGAAGAACCTGCCGTACGACCCTGTGAAGGATTTCGTTCCGATCTCGCGCATCGCGACCGCGTCGAACGTCCTCGTCGTTAACAACGCGCTGGCGGCGAAGAATGTGGCGGAGCTCGTAAAGCTCGCCAAGGAGAAGCCCGGCGTGCTCAACTACGGCTCCGCCGGCATCGGCACTCCGGCGCATCTTGCCGGCGAGATGCTGAACCTCATGGCCGACATCAAGGTCACACATGTTCCGTACAAGGGCGCGGCGCCAGCACTGCAGGACGTGATCGCTGGCAACGTGCAATACATCATCACGTCTCCCATCGCTGCCGGCGCTCACATGAACAGTGGCCGCGTGCGCGCCCTCGCGACCACCGGTGCCGTGCGCAATCCGAGCCTGCCCGACCTGCCGACGGTCGCCGAAACCGTGCCCGGATACGAGATCACTCAATCGTGGGGCATCGTCGCGCCCGCAGGCACGCCTCCGGAAATCGTGCGGCAACTCGCCAGCGAGATCGGCAAGGCGATGAATCTGCCGGATGTGAAGGAGCAGGTGCTCAAGACCGGCGCCGTCCCCGCAGGCGACACGCCCGCCGAATTCGACGCGTTCATGGCCAAGGAGCGCCAACGCTTGGGCGAGGTGATTGCCCGGAGCGGCATCGTGCTGACCGAATGAGGGCGCGCCAGCGAGGCACCCTTGCCCCGCGAGCGCGAAGTCCATCTGAACCACCGCTCAACATAATTTAGCGTCTTCTTGAGCGAGGCTCACCATCTCTTTGGATTTCACGCTGTTACGGCGCGGCTGCGCGTCGGTCCGGACAGGGTGCGCGCGCTCTACGTCGATGAGACGCGCCGGGACGGCCGGCTGCGCGAATTGGTCGAGCGCGCCCGCCTTGCCGGAGTCGCGGTTCATCCTGTCGAAGCGGCGCGACTGGCAGCGCTGTGCGGCAATGACCGACACCAGGGCGTGGTTGCGCTCGTCACCGGAGAGGTTGCGGCACATACGCTCGACGAGCTCCTCGGGGGGCTCGCCGAACCGGCGCTGCTGCTCGTCCTCGATGGAGTCACCGATCCGCACAACCTCGGCGCGTGTCTGCGCAGCGCGGACGCGTTCGGTGTGCACGGGGTGATCGTGCCGAAGGATCGCGCGGTCGGCGTCAATGCCACCGTAGCGAAGGCGGCCTCGGGCGCGGCCGACACGATTCCGGTGGTGAGCGTTACCAACCTCGCGCGTGCCCTGCGCGAGCTCAAGGAGCGTGGCGTCTGGGTGCTCGGCGCCGATGAAAGGGGTACCGAGAGCCTCTTCGACGCCGACCTTTCAGGGCCGCTCGCCTGGGTGCTGGGCGCGGAAGGCGAGGGCTTGCGGCGGCTCACGCGCGAACACTGCGATCGTCTCGTCCGAATCCCACTGCAGGGGAGCGTCGAGTCGCTCAATGTCTCGGTCGCGGCTGGCGTGTGCCTTTTCGCGACGCGGCAACAACGCTCGCGCCGTTAGTTAAGCCGGCGCCAAGTTCCCATTAATAGCGACCGTACACTACCGCATCACGGCATGCCGGGCGTTCGGCGAGCGGCAGGCTGTCGCAGTCTGCCAGCGCACGCGCGCGATACGCGTCGTTGTACGAGTAATACGTGCTGCCGTAGTAAGGCGACACGTAATACGCCGGCGGCGAATAGTAGGTATAGGGCGGCGCTGCGTAGTACGTATATGCCGGCGGCGAGACATAGTGCGGATAGGCACCGACGTAGTAGTGGCGATAGGGATCGTAGTACCCGTAGCCGTACTCGCTGGACCAATACCCGGCGTCGGTGCCTTGGTTGGGAATAGCCATGCGCGGGCCTTCGTTGTCGGCGCCGACCGGCTGGCGGCCATTGTCTCCCGCTTGCGAGCCTACCGCGGCTGCTACGCCAGGCAGCGAAGCGAGGGCGATTAGAAGAATGGTCTGACGGAACACTTGGGTGGACATGAGCAAGCTCCTGTGAAGGAGATTGAAGTTTCTCTCCATGGCTGGTGCGCGACTATCGGCGTCAAGCCGGACTTGCGTCAGCCGGTGGCCGAAATCGAGGTCCGACGTTCTCCTACGGCTTGTGAGATGCCTAGGCTCGGACTAGGATGGCCGCGCAGACGCCCGTCTGGCCGGCTCGGACCAAGAAAAGGGAGGAAGGCGAATGAAATCCAAGCTCACGACGTGGATCTTCATCGGCATGCTCGCGGGCATCGGCGTCGGATGGATGTGTTACGAGCTGCTCCCCACGCCGGAAGCGGCCAAGACGGTCGCGAGCTACATCTCGCTCATCACCGACATCTTCCTGCGCTTGATCAAGATGATCATCGCGCCGCTGGTGTTCTCGACGCTGGTCGTCGGCATCGCGCACATGGGCGACGCCAAGTCGATCGGGCGCATCGGCATCAAGACGATGGGCTGGTTCATCACCGCGTCGCTTTTCTCGCTGCTGCTCGGCCTGGTCCTCGTCAACGTGCTGCGGCCCGGCGACGCGCTCAATCTGCCGCTGCCGGAGGTCGGAACGTCGTCCAACCTCAAGACCTCGTCGCTGTCGTTCCGTGAGTTCGTCACCCACCTCGTGCCGCGTAGCGTGATCGAGGCGATGGCCAACAACGAGATCCTGCAGATCGTCATCTTCTCGGTGTTCTTCGGCGCGGCGGCTTCCACCTTCGGCGAGAAGGCTGGCGTGGTCATCAGCTGGATCGAACAGCTTTCGCACGTCATGCTCAAGGTGACAGGCTTCGTGATGGCGCTCGCTCCGATCGCGGTCTTCGCGGCGATGGCCTCGATCGTCACGACGCAGGGCCTCGGCATACTCATCACCTATGGCACCTTCATGGGCGAGTTCTATATCGGCATCCTGCTCCTGTGGTGCCTGCTTGCGCTCGCCGGCTTCGTCTTCCTCGGGCCGCGCGTGGCCCGGCTCATCAGTCTCATCAAGGAGCCGATCCTGCTCGCTTTCAGCACCGCAAGCAGCGAGGCGGCCTATCCCAAGACGCTCGAGCAGCTCGAGCGCTTCGGCGCGAGCAAGAAGATCACCAGCTTCGTGCTGCCGCTCGGTTATTCGTTCAACCTCGACGGCTCGATGATGTACTGCACGTTCGCGACGCTCTTCATCGCGCAGGCGTACCACATCCCGCTCTCCACGCTCGACCAGATCACGATGCTGCTGATCCTGATGGTGACGAGCAAGGGCATGGCGGGCGTCCCGCGCGCTTCGCTCGTGGTGATTGCGGCGACGCTCGCGACGTTCAACATCCCGGAGGCTGGGCTGCTCCTCATCATGGGTGTGGATCAGTTTCTCGACATGGGCCGCTCGGCCACCAATGTCGTCGGCAACAGCCTCGCCACTGCGGTGGTGTCCAAATGGGAGGACGAGCTGCTGCCCGAGGCGCAGGCGCAGCGCGAAGTCGATGCCGATGAGGGACTGGTCGCCGTCCGGGCCTGAGGCACGCGGGACGCGACGATGACCCCCTGCACGCGCTGGCCGTTGGCGCTGGCCCTCGCCGCCTTGCTCGTCGGGGCGGCGCCGGCGCTCGCGCAGGACGCGCTCGGCGCAGGCGAGCTGACCGGCACGCTCGCCAAGATCAAGAAGACGAAAGTGATCAGCATCGGCTACCGCGACGCGTCGGTGCCATTCTCGTACCTCAACGCCGTACGCGACCCGGGTGCACGGCAGCCGATCGGCTACACGATCGACATCTGTCTCGCCATCGTGGAGGACATCCGAGGCGAACTCGGCGACGACACGATCCAGGTGCGGTGGCTGCCTGTCACTCCACAGACACGCACCGCGATGGTGACCGACGGCCGGGTCGATCTCGAGTGCGGGCAGACCACGAACAACGCGGAGCGGCGCAAGGAAGTCGCGTTCTCGCCGATCATCTTCGTGAGCGGAACGAAGCTCCTGGTCAAGCGTGACTCGAAGCTCCGCTCGTACCGCGATCTCAAGGGCCGCACCGTCGTTGCCACGGAAGGCAGCACCAATGCGGCGGCGGTGAAGGCGATCGACGCAAAGCTGCAGCTCGGCGTGAAGCTCACGCTCGTGCGCGACAACCAGGAGGCGTTCCAGGCGGTGGAGTCGGGCAAAGCCGACGCGTGGGCCGGCGACGACGCGGTGCTCTACGCGATGGCCGCCGAGTCGAAGACGCCGAAGGATTTCTCGGTGCTCGACGAATACCTGTCCTACGATCCGTACGGCATCATGTACCGGAAGAACGATGCGCAGCTCGACGCGCTAGTGAAGAAGAGCTTCGAGAAGCTCGCCGAGACGCGCGAGTTGGCGCGCATCTACGAGCAATGGTTCCTGCGCAAGCTCCCGTCAGGCAGAACGCTGGGGCTGTCGATCAGCCCGCAGCTCGAGGCGATCTTCGAATCGCTGGGGCAGCCGACCGAGTAGGTCCTATGCAACGAGCGGCCCCCAGCGGGGCTCGTAGTCGTAATAGGCCGGGAGGTCGAGCGCAGCGCGTGCGGGCGACGACGTCAGAGGCTCAGGCGCCGCGGGCGTTGGATCATCTGCCGGCGGCGAGACATAGAACCACGAAGAGTACGAGCCCGGCGCGTAGAACGAGCCCCCTGCGCCGAGGAAGTGATCGTCGCGAGACGTCGCTTGGTCCCAGGCGACAGGTCGCACGTCGTCGCCGTCTCGTGATCCAGCCGCGGTCACGAAGCACGGCAGCGATGCGAGCATGAGCATGAGAGTCGTGCGGCGGATAGTGCGCGCCTTCATGGCGGCCTCCTGTTTTATTTTCCGACGGGGATATCGTGCGCCCGACGCGTTCATCCAACCATCAGCCGGCGGCCGAATTTATGTCGGCGGCTGCGGCGAAAAGAGGTAAGCCGTACTCCTACAGTTGCCTTGGACTCGGGGGGCGACTACGATGGGCCCCTTGCTCGTTCTTCAGTGGAATCGCAATCTCACGGGGGATGCCATGAATCACCACTCGCCGGTCCGCCGCCTGCTGCCGCTCGCGCTCGCCGTCGCGCTTTGCGCCCTGCCGCTTGCGGTGGTCGCCAAGGGAACGCTGGTCTACTGCTCGGAAGGCAGCCCGGAGGGGTTCCAGCCGCAGTTCTTCACGACCGGAACGACCTTCGACGCCGCCTCGGTGCCGATGTTCAACCGGCTGGTCGAGTTCGAGATCGGCACCACGAACATCGTGCCGGCGCTGGCCGAGTCGTGGACCATCTCGCCCGACAGCAAGACCTACACCTTCAAGCTGCGCAAGGGAGTGAAATTCCACAGCAACGCCAATTTCAAGCCGAGCCGGGACTTCAACGCGGACGATGTCTTGTTCTCGTGGAATCGCATGGCCGACGAGAATCATCCGTTCCACAAGCTGACCGCCGGGCAGACCTTCTCCTACTACGAAGACATGGGCATGAAGAACATCGTCGACAAGGTGGTTAAGGTCGACGACTACACCGTGCGCTTCGAATTGAAGCGGCCGGAGGCTCCGTTCCTCGCCGACATGGCGATGGACTTCGCATCGATCCTGTCGCAGGAGTATTTCGAGACGATGCTGAAGAAGGGGACGCCGAACGCCGCCGACGTCTATCCGATCGGCACCGGCCCGTTCGAGTTCGTCGCCTATCAGAAGGACGCGACGATACGCTACAGGGCGTTCGACAAGTACTGGGGCGGCCGGCCGAAGATCGACAACCTCGTCTACTCGATCACCCGCGACGCAACCGCGCGTTACGCCAAACTTAAAACGGGCGAGTGTCAGGTCATGGCTTTCCCGAAGCCCGCCGATCTCGCCGAGATGCAGAAGGACCCGCAGATCGACGTGCAGCAGAAGGAGGGACTCAATATCGGCTACATCGCGTTCAACGTCGAGAAGAAGCCGTTCGACGACAAGCGCGTGCGGCAGGCGCTCAACATGGCGATCGACAAGGCCGCGATACTGAAAGCTGTCTACCAGGGCAACGGCCAGGTCGCCAAGAACCCGATCCCGCCGATCCTGTGGAGCTACAACAACGCGGTGAAGGACTATCCGTACGATCCGGCCAAAGCGAAGGAGCTGCTCGCACAGGCGGGCCACCCGAGCGGATTCGAGCTGGAGCTTTGGTACCTGCCGGTGACGCGTCCGTACAACCCGGACGGAAAGCGCATGGCTGAGATGATCCAGGCCGACTGGGAGAAGATCGGCGTGAAGACCAAGCTCGTGACCTACGAATGGGCGGAATACCGCAAGCGCAGCAAGGGTGGCGAGCATTCCGTGATCATGTTCGGCTGGTCAGGCGACAACGGCGATCCCGACAACTTCTTCGTCCCGCTGCTGGGCTGCGAGGCAGTCAAGGGCGGAGGCAACGCGGCGCGCTGGTGCAACAAGTCCTTCGAGGACCTCATCATCAAGGCCGCGCAGACGCCGAAGCAGGCCGACCGCGCCAAGCTCTACGAGCAGGCGCAGGTGATCTTCAAGGACGAAGCGCCGTGGATCACGCTGGCGCACTCGATTCGCTTCGACCCGGTGCGCAAGGAAGTAAAGGGCTACAAGATGGATGCGACCGCGCATCACTACTTCAACAAGGCGGACCTCGCGCCGTTGCCGTAATATCGCCGCGGCGGGGGTGACGGTCGATGCTCGCCTTCATCCTCCGCCGCGCCGCGCTGGTCATCCCGACGTTCATCGGCGTGACGCTGCTTGCGTTCGCGCTGATCCATCTCATCCCCGGCGATCCGGTCGAGAACCTCTCGGGCGAGCGCGGCATGGACCCCGCGCGCCGCGAGCGCCTGCTGCATGAATTCGGTCTCGACCGCCCGCTGCCGGTGCAGTACGCCGGCTACATCGGCGAGGTCCTTCACGGCGACCTCGGGACCTCGCTTACGACCCACGAGCAAGTGCTCGACGAGTTCCTGACGCTGTTTCCAGCGACGATCGAGCTGGCGTTCTTCGCCATGCTGTTCGCGGTCTGCCTCGGGCTGCCCGCGGGCATTCTCGCCGCGCTCAAGCGCAACACGGTCGCCGATTACGCGGTGATGGGAGTCTCGCTTGCCGGGTATTCGATGCCGATCTTCTGGTGGGCTCTGCTGCTGATTCTCTTCTTCTCGGTGCAGCTCGGCTGGACGCCGGTGTCGGGACGCATCGCGGTCGAGTACGACGTGCCCGCCGCCACCGGTTTCATGCTCATCGACACGCTCAAGGCCGGCGACTGGGGCGCGCTGCGCTCGGCCATCTCGCATCTCATCCTGCCGTCGATCGCGCTCGGCACGATCCCGCTCGCGGTGATCGCGCGCATGACCCGCTCGGCGATGCTCGAGGTGCTGCGCGAGGACTATGTGCGCACGGCCCGCGCCAAGGGCTTGCCGCGCTGGCGCGTGATCCTGGTGCACGCGCTGCGCAACGCACTCATCCCGGTGATCACGGTCATCGGGCTGCAGGTGGGCTTGCTCCTTTCCGGGGCCATCCTCACCGAGACGATCTTCTCCTGGCCGGGCGTCGGCAACTGGCTCGTGCACGGCGTTCAGTCGCGCGATTATCCCGTCGTGCAGGGTGGAATCCTGCTCATCGCGACGATCGTGATCAGCGTGAATCTCATCGTCGACCTCCTCTACGGCGTGGTGAATCCGCGCATCCGGCATGGATGAGGCAATACCATCACCGCTGGAGGAGCCGCTGGCCGTGCAGGCGCCCGGCACGCTGAGGGAATTCTGGCGCGCTTATTCCCAGAGCCGCGGCGCGATCGCCGGGCTCGCGCTGATCGTCGCGCTGCTGCTCCTTGCGCTCTTCGCAGACGTGGTGTCGCCGCATCCACCGAACGAGCAGTTCCGCCAGTTCACGTTGACGCCGCCGATGTGGGACGAGGGCGGCAGCGCGATGTTCATTCTCGGCACCGACCCGGTCGGGCGCGACATGCTCTCGCGGCTGATTCACGGGACGCGACTCTCGTTGCTGATCGGGTTCATCTCGGTGGCGCTCTCGCTGTCGTTCGGTGTGCTCCTCGGCGTGATCGCCGGTTACGTTCGCGGGCTCACCGAGACGATTCTCATGCGCCTCATGGACGTGATGCTCGCGCTGCCGAGCCTGCTGCTCGCCATCGCGGTTGTAGCAATCCTCGGGCCGGGGCTCATCAACGCGATGTACGCGATCGCCATCGTGCTGCTGCCGCATTACGTGCGGCTCGCGCGCGCGGCGGTGATTGCCGAGGCCGGCAAGGAGTACGTGCAGTCGTCGCGTATCGCGGGCGCTGGGGCGCTGCGGCTGATGTTCAACACCATCCTGCCCAACTGCGCGGCGCCGCTCGTCGTGCAGGCGACGCTGGGCTTTTCGAGCGCCATCCTCGACGCGGCTGCGCTCGGCTTCCTCGGACTCGGCGCGCAGCCGCCCACGCCGGAGTGGGGCTCGATGCTCGCCGGCGCGCTCGAATTCATCCAACGCGCGCCGTGGGTCGTGACCTTGCCAGGGCTCGCCATCCTCGTCACCGTGCTCGCCTTCAATCTGATGGGTGATGGATTGCGCGATGCGCTCGATCCGAAGCTCAAGCGATGAGTCGGCGCTGATGCCGCTGCTCGAGATCGAGGATCTCCGTGTCGAGTTCGGCAGCGAGCGCGAGGCGTTGATCGCGGTCGACGGAGTGGATCTCGCGGTCGACACGGGCGAGGTCGTCGGTCTCGTCGGAGAATCGGGGTCGGGCAAGAGCGTCACCGCGCTGGCGGCGATGGGACTCGTGGATTTTCCGGGACGCGTGCGCGCGAAGCGATTGGCGTTTGCTGGCCAAGACCTGCTGATGCTCGGCGATGCACAGCGAAGGCTGCTCGTGGGGAAGGAGATCGCGATGATCTTCCAGGACCCGCTGGCGAGCCTGAATCCGTGCTTCACCGTCGCGTTCCAGCTCATGGAAACGCTGCGCGTGCACGGCACGGAAGCCGAGCGCTCGAGGGCGCGGCAGCGCCGCGAGCGCGCGCTGGAGCTCTTGCGTCAGGTCGAGATTCCCGATCCCGAAGCGAGGCTCGCCGCCTTTCCGCATCAGCTCTCGGGCGGCATGGCGCAGCGCGTGATGATCGCCATGGCGATTGCCTGCCAGCCGAAGCTCCTGATCGCCGACGAGCCGACGACGGCGCTCGACGTCACCGTGCAGGCGCAAGTGCTCGAGCTTCTGTTGCGCCTGCAGCGCGAGCAAAGCATGGCGCTCATCCTCATCACGCACGACCTCGCGATCGTCGCCGAGACGGCGCAGCGCGTGGTCGTCATGTACGCGGGACAGGTGGTCGAGACCGGACCCGTGCCCGCCATCTTCGAGGCGCCACGGCATCCGTACACGCAAGCGCTCCTCGCGGCGCTCCCCGAGCACAATCGCGATCGCGCCCGCCTGGAAGCGATTCCCGGCGTGGTTCCCGGCCAGTACGATCGGCCGCCCGCGTGCCTGCTCCATCCGCGCTGCGCCTACGCGGTGGAGCGCTGCCGGCGGGAGCGGCCGCCGCTTTCCGGGCCACAGGGCCGGCAGGTTCGCTGCCATTTCGCGCTCGATGCCGCCGGGCATCCGACCGGCGGCTGGCGGCCCGAAGATCGTCGCGCAGTGAGCGAGACGGGCGCATGAGCGCTTCGGCTCCGCTGCTCGAGACGCGTGCCTTGAGTCGGCATTACGTCATCTCGCGCGGGCTGTTCCGCGCCAAGGGTCTCGTGCGGGCGCTCGACGGCGTGTCGTTCACCTTGCGCGACCGCGAGACGCTGGCCGTGGTGGGCGAATCGGGGTGCGGCAAGTCGACGCTCGCCCGCGCGGTGACGATGATCGAGCGGCCGACGAGCGGAGCGCTGGAGCTCGCCGGAACCGACGTCATCGGCGCCGACCGCGCGACCCTCAAGCGTCTGCGGCCGCTCGTGCAGATGGTTTTCCAGAATCCCTACGCGTCGCTCAACCCGCGGAAGAAGGTCGGCACGCTGCTCGAGGAGCCGCTGGCGATCAACACCGATCTTGCCCCGGCCCAGCGCCGCGAGGCGGCGCGCGCGATCATGGCCAAGGTGGGGCTCCGGCCCGAGCACTATCACCGCTATCCGCACATGTTCTCGGGCGGGCAGCGGCAGCGAATCGCGGTTGCGCGCGCGCTGATGCTGCAGCCTCGGCTGGTCGTCGCCGATGAACCGCTGTCCGCGCTCGATGTCTCGATCCAGGCGCAGGTGCTCAACCTTCTCATGGACCTGCAGCGCGACCTCGGCATCGCGTATCTCTTCATCTCGCACAATCTGCAGGTCGTGCGACACATCGCCGACACCGTGCTGGTGATGTACCTGGGCAAGGTGGTCGAGGAGGGCGCGAAGGAAGCGATCTTCACCAGGCCGGCGCATCCCTACACACGCGCGCTCCTCGCGAGCACACCTTCGCTCGGCGGCAAGGCGGGGCGGGAACGCCTCGGCGTAAAGGGCGAGCTTCCCTCGCCGCTCAACCCGCCGGCCGGCTGCACCTTCCACACGCGCTGCCCGCACGCGATCGAGCGCTGCCGCAGCGATGTGCCGCTCCTCGAGCCCTTCGGGATGGTCCGCGTTGCTTGCCTGCGCGCGGCGGAACTCAACTAATTTCCCTCCCCTTCAAGGGGTGGGAAGGAGCCGAAACCTTCCCGCGTTGACGCTTGGAGGCGCTTTCGGCATCATCGCAGCGCATTGCGGGGAGCCTCGCCCGCGTGCCTCACCTCAGAGCGAAACCCTCTTGCTCGCCTTCGTTCTCCGCCGCATCCTGCAGTCCGGCATCGTCATGCTGGTGGTCGCGTTCATCGCCTTCGGCTTGTTCAACTTCACCGGCGATCCCGTGACCTTCATGGTCGGCCAGGACGCGACACAGGAGCAGCGCGCGCAGCTGCGAGCCGACATCGGCCTCGACCAGCCGTTCTACGTCCAGTTCGCCCGCTTCGTCGGGCGTGCGCTGCACGGCGAGTTCGGGCTTTCCCTGCGGCAGGGGCGTCCGGTCGCGACCCTGCTCAAGGAGCGCCTGCCGGCAACCCTCGAGCTCGCGACGAGCGCGGCGGTGCTCGCGCTCGTGCTCGGTATTCCGGCCGGCGTGTACACCGCGCTCAAGCGCCATTCCTGGTTTTCGCAGGTGCTGCTGACAGTATCGCTGGTCGGTGTGTCGCTGCCGACCTTTCTCATCGGCATTCTTCTGATTCTCGTCTTCGCGGTGATTCTCGGCTGGCTGCCATCGTTCGGTCGCGGCGAAACGGTGTCGCTCGGCTGGTGGACGACCGGGTTTCTCACCAAAAGCGGATTGAAGGCGCTGATCCTGCCGGCGATCACGCTCTCACTCTTCCAGATGACGCTCATCATGCGGCTGGTGCGAGCGGAAATGCTCGAAGTGCTGCGCACCGACTACATCAAGTTCGCCCGCGCGCGCGGACTCACCGACCGGGCGATCCATTTCGGCCACGCGCTGAAGAACACCCTCGTGCCGGTCATCACCATCACCGGACTGCAGCTCGGCGCGCTGATCGCTTTCTCGATCATCACCGAGACGGTGTTCCAGTGGCCGGGAATGGGACTCTTGTTCATCCAGGCGGTGAGCTTCGCCGACGTGCCGGTGATGGCGGCGTATCTGTGCTTCATCGCGCTCGTCTTCGTGTTCATCAATCTCATCGTCGACCTTCTCTACTACGCGGTCGATCCGCGCCTGCGCGCGGAGCGAGTCGCCTTTGCGCAGTGACATGACCCCGATCGAGTACATC
>DATJWL010000051.1:0-16435 GCA_035501215.1 Casimicrobiaceae bacterium | reverse complement strand
TGATGCCCGTGTTGCCGCCCAGCGGCGACACAAGGGTGCTGACCCCGCCCGTTCCGAAAGTCGGGTCGGGCTGCCCCGTGGAGGTCAACCGCATCACGGCGGCGAGGGTTACCGTCTGCCCCGCGTCCACGAACTGCTGTCCAGCCAGGAGGATCTTGTCATTGTCCTGCAGCGCCACGTTAAACGCAGCGACACCACCAGGTCCGGGCGCAATCATTTGCTTGCCGGTGCCGTTGAACGTCGTGTCTAGCTGTCCCGTCGTGGTCAATCGGATGACGCCGGTACCTGTCGACGGCCCACCGGTTGCCGAAAGGCCCCCGACGACGACGATCTTCCCATCCGACTGGACTGCCATCTTGCGACCGAAGGCAATCGCTCCCGACGTCCCGACGCCGCCGAAGCTGACTATCGTCATGCCGGCGCTCGTTCCGAAGCTCGTGTCGAGGACGCCGTTTGCCAGCAGGCGCGCGACGAAGAACTGATTGAACGTCACGTTGTCACCAACCCGACCGGCGATCAATATCCTGCCGTCCGACTGGATGGCGACATCTGTTGCCTTACCCGTTGGTCCAAACGTCGCAGCGAACGCCGCGTTGTAGAAGAACGCAATGCCACCGGTTCCAAAGGTTGCATCAAGGACACCGGACGGCGTCAGCTTGACGGCGACCGGCACCCGGCGGCTAGAGACCGGATCGATCGTGGACGCGGCGATGATAACGCTCCCGTCGGAACCCGCTCGCAAATCAATGGGAGCCGACACACCAAGCGGAATCGTCGCAACGCCTGACACGCCGTCGCCGTAACTCGCATCTACTACGCCCGACGCCGAGTAGCGACTCACGACGATGACATCGGTAGGCGTGGGGGCGAAAAGGTCGATGAAGCCCGCGGTTGCAACCAGGAGATTTCCGGCGCCATCGGTTGTCATGGCGGCATATCCGCTGAGAGGCTGACCACCCGGAACCACGGTGCCAAAACCGCCGAAGGTTGAATCGCGATTGCCGTTGGATGCGGATTTGGAGATGGCGCCGACGGTATCTCCATCACTGTCCACGCTCGCTGGCGCGGTCACGTACACGTTCGACTTCGCGTCGCTTCTGATCCCCTCGTAGTCGCCGCCCAACCCGTCAGGAGTGGGAATGGAAAAGAGAGGCGAGACCTGGACGAAGCCGTTCGACCCCGACGGGCCGTAGCTCGTGTCCAGCTGGCCACCGGTGCAACTTTGCGCGAATCCGACGGAAGCCTGGGCGGACGACAGGATGCCTGCAAGTACCAACGACAGCCGAAACCAACGGCGCATGACGGTATTCATGTTTTCCCCCCTGTGTAGCGAAACGGAACGATTTTGAAGCAGACGGCCGCCGGAACCGGCACTCGCTTACCGGCAGCCGTTGGAACCCTAGCACGAACTCGACAATAGTTTCCACCTGCAGTTGCAGAAAGCAACTCCCAGTAGCCCGGGACGGTCGAGTCCGGCAGGGTTGCCGGTCGCCAGCGAATAGCGTCGAATCCGCCGGTGCCCGATTCGGGCGGCGCGGCTTGAGGTCCATGCTCCCAAAGCAAAACGCCCCGGGGTTCCCCGAGGCGTTTGGCTTGTTGCGACCCTTGGCTAGACCTTGGGGTCAGCCTTCGCCCTCGAGAAAGCTTCTCAGCTTCTCCGAGCGCGACGGATGGCGGAGCTTGCGCAGCGCCTTCGCCTCGATCTGGCGGATACGCTCGCGCGTCACGTCGAACTGCTTGCCGACTTCCTCGAGCGTGTGATCCGTGTTCATCTCGATGCCGAAGCGCATGCGAAGCACCTTCGCCTCGCGCGGCGTGAGGGTGTCGAGCACGTCCTTGCACACGTCGCGCAAAGAGGCGTTGACCGCGTGGTCGACCGGCGCCACCGTGCTCGCGTCCTCGATGAAGTCGCCGAGGTGCGAGTCGTCGTCGTCGCCGATCGGCGTCTCCATCGAGATCGGCTCCTTGGAGATCTTGAGAATCTTGCGGATCTTCTCCTCGGGCATTTCCATCTTTTCGGCGAGCAGCGCCGGATCGGGCTCCTGCCCCGTTTCCTGCAGGATCTGGCGCGAGATGCGATTCATCTTGTTGATCGTCTCGATCATGTGTACCGGGATGCGGATGGTGCGCGCCTGATCGGCGATCGAGCGCGTGATCGCCTGCCGGATCCACCACGTGGCATAAGTCGAGAACTTGTACCCGCGGCGGTATTCGAACTTGTCGACCGCCTTCATCAGGCCGATGTTTCCTTCCTGAATCAGGTCGAGGAACTGCAAGCCGCGGTTGGTGTACTTCTTGGCGATCGAGATCACGAGCCGCAGGTTGGCCTCCGTCATCTCACGCTTCGCCTTGCGCGCCTTCGCTTCGCCGGTCGACATCTGCTTGTTGATCTCCTTCAGGTCCTTCAAGGGGATCATGACGCGCTTCTGCAGGTCGAGAAGCTTCTGCTGCTGCTCGACGATCGCCTGACGGTACTTGGCGAGCGACTCGCTGAACGGGTGTTCCGCGGAGATCTCTCGGTCGATCCAGCGCAGCGACGTCTCATGCTCGGGGAACTTCTTGATGAAATCTGGCCGCGGCATGCCGCCCTTGTTGACCACGAGGTCCTGGATCTTGCGCTCGATCTGGCGGATGTTGTCGACCTCGCAGCGCACACTGTCGCACAGCCGCTCGACCTGGCGCGCTGCGAAGCGGATCTGCATCAGTTCGGCCGAGATCTTCTTCTGCAAATCGAGGTACTTCTGCGCCTTGTGCCCGTCCTTTTGCAGCACTGCCAGCATGCGCGTGTAGAGCCGGCGGATCGTTGCGAACCGTTGCAGCCCGGCGACCTTCAGCCGTTCCAGGTTCTCGGCGGCGATGGCGCCGCTGTCGGCTTCTTCCTCGTCGAGCTCCTCGAGCGCGTCCTCGTCGTCCATCGTCGCGAGCTGCTCGTTGAAGTCCATGAGGCCGTCGACGACGTCGTCGACCTTCAGCTCGTCCTTCTCGATCTTGGCGGCGAGCTCGAGGATCTGCGCGACCGTCATCGGGCAGGCGGAGATCGCCATGATCATGTGCTTCAAGCCCTCCTCGATCCGCTTGGCGATCTCGATCTCGCCTTCGCGCGTGAGGAGCTCGACCGAGCCCATCTCGCGCATGTACATGCGCACCGGGTCGGTCGTGCGGCCGAATTCCGAGTCGAGCGTGGAGGCGGCGGCCTCGGCGGCTTCCTCGTCGACGTCTTCCGCGGCGGTTGACGGCGCAGCTTCCGACATGAGCAGGGTTTCAGCGTCGGGCGCTTCGTCGTAGACCTGGATCCCCATGTCGTTGATCATGGAGATGATGCCCTCGATCTGCTCGGCGTCCAGGATGTCGTCGGGCAGGTGATCGTTGATCTCAGCGTAAGTGAGGTAGCTCCTCTCCTTGCCGAGCACGATGAGGTTTTTCAGCCGCGTCTTGCGCGCTTCGGCTTCCGCTGGCGTCAGCTCGAGCTTGCGCACCTCGACGCCGCCGTTCTTGCCGCTGCGGACCTTCCCCTCGGCGAGGGCCTTTTCCGTGCGCCGGGCCGAGAGCCGTGCAGCAATCTCACCCGCGCTCGGTTTGCCCGGGATGCCGGGAGCCTTTGCGGGAAGCAGTTGCTTCGCAGGCGCCTTGGCGGCGGGAGGGGCCAGTTTCGGGGCGACCTTCGCGGCGACCCTGGCGGGCAGCTTCGTCGCCGCGGACTTAGCGAGTTTTTTTCCTCTTGACAGGGGACGGCGCGGGCCTTTCGCTGCGGACTTCTTGTTGGTCAACAGCCGGCTCGAAGGCTTGCGCGCGGCGGCCTTCTTGGTCGTGAGTTTCCTCTTCGCGGGACGCGCGGGGCGGGCGGGCCGGCGAGCTTTTCTCTTTGCGGCGCGCGCATTGCGCAGCGCCGCCTTGCGGCCGGTCTTGGCCTTGCGGGCTGCTTTCTTCGCTGGTTTCGATGATCTCTTGACCATGATCTTCCTGAGTTCGGGGCGCGCTATGCTCGCGTCAGACCCCACGGGTAACGAGATGGGGGCGATTGAGGAAAACTTCAAAGCATAACATGCTCTTAGGCAAATCCTGTCCTCACGCGCGGCCGGCCAGACGTTCCTGGACCAGGCTGCGCTGGCGCGCCCGCTCCGCTTCCTCGGCCGAGAGCGGCACGCCGGCCGCGTCGTCGGACGCCCCCCGTCTGCGTCGGGTCGTCCAGTAACGTTGGACCCCTTCCCGAAACTGGATTTCCACCGATTCCGCGGACAAACCCTCGGTTTCGGCGGCGGTCAGCGCATCGACCAGGACCGCCTCGTGCGGCGTCCCCACGAAATGCTGTATGACACCCGCGGTGATCAGGGCCTCGGCCGCCGTGCAAAATTCGACAAGCGCAGCGAGCGCGGCACCCGCCTCGCCGGCGTCGTCGGGTTTCGGCACGTTGGGGACCTTGCGCACGAGTCCCGGCTCGAGCAGCACGCACTTGACGAGATCTCGAAGCAGCGACGGGGCGCTGCGGGCTGTGGGAGACATGGCGGCTGCGGCCGGGGTCGCGGGTGCACGCGCCGCTCCCGGCAGCAGGCGGCCGAGCTCGGCTTCGGGCAATCCCGAGACGTCGCCCAACCGTCGGCGCAAGAGCACGGCGAGCACGGGCGCGCTCAACTCGGCGAGAAGGGGCTTGGCGGCGTTGATGAGCGCGGCACGGCCCTCGGCGGAGACGGGCGGGAACCGCCGTATCAGCTCCGCGACGAGAAACTCCGAGAGAGGGATGGCCGACTCGACGAGCCCCTCGAAGGCTTCGCGGCCGCGGCGGCGGATCGCATCGTCGGGGTCCTCGCCCTCGGGCAGGAACAGAAAGCGCGCCTGCTTCCCGTCCGTGAGGACCGGGAGCGCGTTTTCGAGCGCGCGCCATGCGGCGCGCCGGCCTGCCTCGTCGCCATCGAAGCAGAACACGACCGTATCGGTCAGGCGGAACAGCTTCTGGGCGTGCAGCGGCGTGGTCGAGGTACCGAGCGTGGCCACGGCGTATTCGACGCCATGCTGCGCCAACGCCACCACATCCATGTACCCCTCGACTACGACGACCTTGTCCGCGGTTCGGATGGCCTGTCGCGCCTGGAGCAGCCCGTAGAGCTCGCGCCCCTTGGCGAACACGGGCGTTTCGGGCGAGTTGAGATATTTCGGCTCGCCGGCGTCGAGCACGCGGCCTCCGAACCCGATAACCCGACCCCGCGTATCGTGAATCGGAAACATGATCCGGTCGCGGAACCGGTCATAGCGCTTGCCGCCTTCGCCCGTGATCACCAGACCCGCCGTCTCGAGCGCGCGGTTCTGGTAATCGCTGAACGTTCCCGCAAGCGGCTGCCAGTCGTCGGGCGCATAACCGATGCCGAAGCGCGATGCGATCGCTCCCGTCAGTCCCCGGCTCTTGAGGTACTCGATGGCGCGCGGACTCTCCTTGAGCGCGGCGCGATAGAACTGCGCAGCAGTGAGGAGCAGCGCCGAGAGGTCCTCGGTTTGCGCACGCGCGGCCTCGGCCGCCGGGGTGACCGCGCGCGGGACTTCGAGCCCTGCGTCGCGGGCAAGTTCTTCGACGGCATCGGGGAAGGACTTGCCGGCGTATTCCATCAGAAAACCGATCGCCGTCCCGTGGGCTCCGCAGCCGAAGCAGTGATAGAACTGCTTGGTCGGACTGACCGTGAAGGAAGGCGTCTTTTCGCTATGAAACGGGCAGCAGGCGGCGAAGTTAGCGCCCGCTTTCTTCAGCGCGACGTGGCGATCGATGACCTGCACGATGTCGGCTCGCGCCAGCAGCGTATGGATAAAATCGTTTGGAATCATGGGCTTGAATGTCGCGGACCACGAACCTTGACGAACGCAGTCGCGGGGCCCATGGCCACATTATAGGCAAGGATCGAGCGGATGCAGGCCTATGTGCCGAGTCGTGCCTTCACGCGGGCGGACACCTCACCCATGTCCGCGCGGCCGGCAAGCTGCGGCTTGAGGGAGGCCATGACTTTGCCCATGGCGGCCATTCCGGTGAGGCCCGCGCCGGCGATCGCCGCGTCGACGAGTGCGTCGATCTCCGCTTCGGTCAGGCGCTGCGGCATGTAGCCCTGCAGGATCTCGATCTCGGCGCGTTCCGCGGCGGCCAGCTCTGCACGTCCGCCGGCTTCGAACTGAGTGATCGATTCGCGCCGCTGCTTGATCATCTTGTCGATGATCCCGAGGATGTCGGCATCGGTCAGCTCGATGCGCTCGTCGACTTCCTTCTGCTTCATCGCCGCGAGCAGCAGGCGAATCGTCGACAGGCGCGCGGTCTCGCGCGCGCGCATCGCGGCTTTCATGTCTTCGGTGATCTTGGCTTTGAGCGTCATTCGAGTCCTCCACGAAGCAAACGGGGCGAATTCGATCGCCCCGTGCTTGGATTTCGCCGCGTTAACCGGCGCGTGGCGCCGTGTCTCAGTGTTCAGTGAGGCGGCGAGTTATTGCGTCACGTTGTTTGTGACGCAATGACGACTAATACAATTTTGGAGGAAGCTGCTGGCTGCGCAGCCGCTTGTAGTGGCGCTTGACCGCGGCGGCGAGCTTGCGTTTGCGTTCGGCCGTCGGCTTCTCGTAGAACTCGCGGGCGCGAAGCTCGGTGAGAAGACCGGTTTTCTCGATCGTCCGCTTGAAGCGGCGCAAAGCCACCTCGAACGGTTCGTTTTCGCGGACGCGAACGCTGGGCATGACGGGCAGATCCTTTCAGGGCTCGTTGATCGAATTAACTTGACATTGTAGCTTTCAGACGCATCCTGTGCAAGGGAGTTCCTGCGCCCAACGCCATGAAAGTTCTCGGCATCGAAACCTCGTGCGACGAGACGGGGCTCGCGATCTACGACACCGATCGCGGGCTCCTTGCGCACGGCCTGCATTCGCAAGTCGCGCTGCACGAAGCCTATGGCGGCGTGGTGCCCGAGCTCGCTTCGCGCGACCACATCCGCCGCGTGTTGCCGCTGGCGGAGCGCGTCCTTGGACAGGCGCAGTGCCGCCTCGCAGATCTCGACGGCATCGCCTACACGCAGGGACCGGGGCTCGCCGGTGCGCTGCTGGTCGGAGCGAGCATCGCCAACGCGCTCGGCTCCGCCCTGGCAAAGCCCGCCATCGGCGTGCATCACCTCGAGGGACATCTGCTCTCGCCGTTACTGTGCGACCCTAAGCCCGCCTTTCCCTTTCTCGCCTTGCTCGTCTCTGGAGGCCACAGTCAATTCTTCGCCGTGCGCGGCGTCGGAGAGTACGAGCTTCTCGGCGACACGCTGGACGATGCCGCGGGCGAAGCTTTCGACAAGACCGCAAAATTGCTCGAGCTTCCCTATCCCGGCGGGCCGGCCCTGGAACGGCTTGCGACGCACGGACGCCGGAGTACCATCGATCTGCCGCGGCCGATGCTCGCGAGCGGCGATCTCAACATGAGCTTCAGCGGGCTCAAGACTGCCGTGCTGACACTCGTGCGCAAGGAGCCGCTCACCGAACAGCGCAAGGCTGACGTCGCGCGCGCTTTCGAGGACGCGGTGGTCGACGTGCTGGTGGCGAAATCGATTTCTGCGGTCGAAACAAGCGGCCTCGCGCGTCTGGTCGTCGCAGGTGGAGTCGGCGCGAACAGCACGCTCCGCAAGGCGCTCTCCGACGCGATGGAGAGGCAACGCGTCGAGCTCTTCTTTCCTCCGCTCGAGTTCTGCACCGACAACGGAGCGATGATCGCGCTCGCCGGCGCACTTCGCCTGCAGTCAGCAACGCCAGCGAGCTACGCCTTCACCGTTCGCCCGCGCTGGGAGCTTGCATCGCTGCGCGCACCGTAGGCGCCGAATGCATCCGCATCCAAGCCTTAGCGGCTGAGGCTTATCTTTCTCTCCGTGCCGGCGACGAGCTTGCGAATGTTCTCGCGGTGCCGCCAGAAGAGCAGCGCTGCAATCGGGAACAGCACCCACGCCTCCGGCCCGTTGCCGATGAAGTAAAGGCCGAGCGGCGGCGCCGCTACTGCGGCGGCGAGCGAGGCCAGCGAGGCGAAGCGAAACACCAGCGCAAACGCAAGCCAGACAGCGACGAGCGCGAGCCCCAGCGGCCACGACAGGGCAAACGACGCTCCGGCGGCAGTCGCCACGCCCTTGCCGCCGGCGAAACGGTGGAAGACCGGGTAGAGATGTCCGAGGAAGACCGCGAGCGCGGCGCCGGCCGTTGCGAGCGAGACGTCGCCCCAGCTCGCGCCGAGCCGGTAGGCAAGCCACACGGCGAGCCAGCCTTTGACCCCGTCGCCCGCGAGCGTCAGCGCCGCGGCGACCTTGTTCCCGGTGCGCAGCACGTTGGTTGCGCCGGGATTGCCCGAACCGTAGCTGTGCGGATCGGGCAACCCGTAGAGCTTGCTCGCCACGACGGCAAACGACACCGAGCCGATCAGATAGGCTCCGACGACGACCGCGAGCGTGGCGAGCGAAGGATTCATCTACAATTAGCTCGCCGAGTTGAAGCGACGCTGAAGTGCCGGTTGACTCGGCGTTATACAAGGTCGCGCACATTCTAACAACGCTACGCGTCCGGCGGCCCGGTCAATGAACACCATCTTCATTCGAGAGCTACGGGTCGAGACGCGCATCGGCGTCTACGCTTGGGAGCAGCACAAGAGCCAGCCGCTCGCGATCGACCTGGAGCTGGAGCTGCCTTCGGCGAAAGCGTTCGCCAGCGACGAGTTCAGCGACGCCCTCGATTACGCGGCCATCGTGAACCGCGTGCAATCGTTTGCGGCCGATCACCCGTATCGGCTGCTCGAGGGTTTCGCGGAAGCGCTGGCGGAGACCTTGCGCAACGAGTTTGGCGCGCCGTGGGTGAGGATGAGCGTGGCGAAGCTCGCGCCGCTCGCCGGCGTGGCCCGGATCGGCGTGGCGATCGAGCGAGGGAAGCGACGCTAGTTCTATCCGCGCGGATGATGCTGCGCATGGAGCTGCTTCAGCCGCTCGCGCGCCACGTGCGTGTAGATCGTCGTCGTGGTGATGTCGGCATGCCCGAGCAGCAATTGCACCACGCGCAGATCGGCACCGTGATTGAGAAGATGCGTGGCGAAAGCGTGCCGCAGCGTGTGCGGTGAGAGCTTCTCCGCCCGAATGCCGGCCTTCGCCGCGTAACGCTTGATCGACTGCCAGAATGCCTGCCGCGTCATCGGAGCGCGCCGCGCCGTGACGAACACCGCGTCGGTCTTCGCGTTCTTCGCGAGTTGCGGCCGCGCGCTCGAAAGATAGCGCCTGAGCCAGTCAATCGCCTCTTCGCCGAGCGGAACGAGGCGCTCCTTGCCGCCTTTACCCAGAACGCGCACCACGCCCATGTCGAAACCGACCTGCGCGCGCGTCAAGCCCACCAGCTCGGAGACGCGCAGCCCGGTTGCGTAGAGCGTCTCCAGCATCGCGCGGTCGCGGAGCCCGAGCGTGGTATCGGCGTCGGGAGCGCCGAGCAGCGCCTCGACCTGCGCCTCCGAGATCTGCTTCGGCAGGCGCCGCGTAAGCTTCGGCGACTTGATGCGCAGCGTCGGATCGGCGCCGAGCACGCCCAGCATCATCTGCAGGCCATAGAAGCGCCGGAGCGACGACAACCGGCGATTGATCGAGCTCGCCCTTGCCTTGTTGCGGAACTGCGCGGCGAGAAACGATTCGATGTCGGCGCGCTCGGCCGCAAGCAGCGACTTGTGAGCGTTGGCCTCGAGCCAGGTTGCCCAGGCGATGAGGTCGCGGCGGTAGCTCTCAAGGCTTGCCGCAGCGAGTCCGTCCTGCAGCCAGAGCTGATCACAAAACGCGTCGATCAACTCGCCCGTCGTCTGCATCGCGAGGCCTTAGCGTCCGAAGCGGTAACCTTCGTGGGTCAGCAGCCAGCGCTTGATCGAAATCGGATCGCCCGCGGTCACGCCCATGAATCCGCCGAGCGAGCCCTGGCTGCCGACCACGCGATGGCAGGGAATCACGAGCGCGATCGGATTCGCGCCGCATGCGCCGCCGACTGCGCGCGGCGCCGTGTGCAGGCTTCTCGCCAGCTCGCCGTAGGTTCGCGACTCGCCGACCGGAATCTTCGCGAGCGCATCCCATACCCGGCGCTGGAACGGCGTGCCCGAAGGCGCGAGCGGCAGCGTGAAATGAAAATGCGGGTCGGCGAGATAGCGCTCGAGCTGCCGGCAGGCCCGCTCGGCAATCGCATCGGCGGGTGAGCGCTCGCGCTCGCGCCGGCTCAGGTATTCGATGCCGGTCACCGCGCCCGCGCTCGTGCGGATCGCGAGCACGGCGAAGGGCGCACGCAGGCAGGCAGCGTAAGTTGGTCCGGCAGGCATCGTCAATGCGTCCGCATGTGTTGCGGCAGCACGGTCACGACCTGCGGAAAGAAGTAGATGACGAGCGTTGCGGCGATCATCAGGCAGAGCATCGGCAGCGCCTGCCGCGCGATCCAGGTGATCTGCTTCTTGGTCATGCCCTGCAGCACAAAGAGATTGAAGCCGACCGGCGGCGTGATCTGCGCCATCTCGACGACGAGCACGATGAAGATGCCGAACCAGAGGAGATCGATTCCCGCCTTGTCGACCGTGGGCAGGATCACGCCCATCGTCAATACGACCATCGAGATACCGTCGAGAAAGCAGCCGAGGATGATGTAGAAGATCGTCAGCGCGACGATCAGCGCGAGTCGCGACAGGCCGAGACTCCCGATCCACTCCGCGAGATGGCGCGGCAGGCCGATGTAGCCCATGGAGAGCGTCAGGAAAGCGGCGCCCGCGAGGATGAGCGCGATCATGCAGTAGAGGCGCGTGGCGCCGAGCAGGCTGTCGCGAAAGGTCCGCCAGTTGAGCGAGCCCTGCACCGCGGAGATGGCGAGGGATCCCACGACCCCGAACGCGGCCGCCTCGGTCGCGGTGGCGATGCCGGTGTAGATCGAGCCGAGCACGAGCGCGATAAGCAGCACGACCGGGATCAGGTGGCGCGATGCGTAGAGCTTCTGCGCGAAGGTCGTGTGCTGGCGCGTGGCGGGCACGCGATCTGCATTCAGCAAGGCCCAGACGACGATGTAGCCCGAGAAAAGCGCGGCGAGCAGCAGTCCGGGCAGGACGCCGGCGATGAAAAGCTGCGCGATCGACACGTTGGCCGTTACGCCGTAGACGATCATGATGATCGACGGCGGGATGAGGAGCCCCAGCGTCCCCGCACCGGCGAGCGTGCCGATGGTGATGTCATCGGGATAGCCGCGGCTCTTCAACTCCGGCAGTGTCATCTTGCCGATCGTGGCGCAGGTCGCGGCCGAGCTGCCCGACACGGCAGCAAAGATGGTGCAGCCGATGATGTTGGTGTGGAGCAGCCGCCCGGGCACGCGCTCGAGCCAGGGCGCGAGTCCCTTGAACATGTCTTCGGACAGTCGGGTGCGAAAGAGAATTTCGCCCATCCACACGAAGAGCGGCAGCGCGGTGAGGGTCCAGGACGACGCGGTTCCCCAGATCGTCACCGCCATCGCGTCGCCGGCGGGACGGGACGAGAAAAGCTCCATGCCGATCCAGGCTACGCCGGCAAGCGCGAGCCCGATCCACACGCCGCTGCCGAGCAGCACGAAGAGCGCGACGATCAGCAGCGTGGTGATCGCGAGTTCCATCGCTCACTCCACGTGCGCCGGTTCTTCGGCTGGCTTCTCGCGTCTGCGCCTTCCGGAGATTTCCTGCGCGAAGAGATCGATGAAGGCCACGGCGAACACCACCGTGCCCGCCGCCATCGCGAGCTGAGGCAGCCATAGCGGGGTGGCGTCGTTGCCGGTGGAGACGTCGTGCAGCGTGTACGACTGCCAGGCGAGGCGCACGCTGAAGTAAGCGAAAGCGATCGCGAGCAGCGCCGCCGCGCCGAGCGACCAGCGCTCGAGCGCGCGGCGGACGCGCTCACCGACGTGCTCGAGAATCAGGTTCACGCGGATGTGCTCGCCGCGCACCAGCGTGTGCGCCAGCGCGAGAAAGCCCGCGCCCGCCATGAAGTACCCTGCGTAGGCGTCGCTGCCGCGGACCTGGAAGCCGAACATTCGCCCGAAGATGCCGGCGAGCACCATTGCCAGCGTTCCTATCAAAAACAACGCCGCCAGGTACGCGGCGGCGTCGTACAGGCGGTCCAGCCAGGGCCGCATCTAGGCCTTACATCTTCCGGTAGGCGTCGACGATGGCCTGACCGTCGGGGCCGGCCTGCTTGATCCATTCGGAGGTCATGGTCTCGCCGACCTTCTTCAATTCGCCCGCGAACGCCGGCGAGGGCGGCGCAACCGTCATGCCGTTCTTGGCAAGCTCGCCCAGGTACCACTTCGTCTTTTCCTCGGAGAGCTTCCAGCCGCGCGCTTCAGCGTCGGCCGCGGCCTTCAACACCGCATCCTGAGAGGGCTTGTCGAGTGCCCCGAAAGCCTTTTCGTTGACGATCACAAGGTTCTTCGGCAGCCAGGCCTGTGTATCGTAGAAGTACTTCACCTGCTCCCAGGCCTTCGAATCGTATCCCGTCGCGCCCGACGTGATGTTCGCGTTGACCGCCCCGGTCGCCATCGCCTGCGCGAGCTCCGCAGCCTGGATGGTCACAGGCTGCGCACCGACCAGCTCCGCGATACGCGAGGTCGCCGGGTTGTAGGTGCGCATCTTCAGCCCCTTCATGTCGGCCACCGAAGCGAGGGGCTTGTTGACGTAGATCCCCTGCGGCGGCCACGGGACGGCGTAGAGCACGCGCATGCCCTGTCTTGCGAAGCGCTCCCCGAGCGTCTTGCGCGACGCCTTCCAAAGCTTGGCCGCGTCGCCATAGCTCGTAGCGAGGAAGGGAATCGAGTCGACACCGAAAATCGGGTCCTCGTTCGAGTAGGCGGACGCGAGGATCTCTCCGATCTGCGCCTGCTCGGTCTGCACCGCGCGCTTGATCTCGTTGGCTTTGAACAGCGAAGCGTTCGCGTGCACGGTGATCTTGAGCTTGCCGCCGGTCGCCTTGTCGACGTCGGCGACGAACTGCATGATGTTCTCGGTGTGGAAGTTCGTGGCCGGATAGGCGGTTGGCATGTCCCACTTGGTTTGCGCCGACACGGAAAGCGCCACGCCGATGCCCACGGCGGCGGCCAGAGACCGGATTGGCTTCATTGGGCTTCCTCCTCGGCTGCGATGCGAAAATGCGAACCTAAGTCACGGGGTGCGCCGTGTCAATCGATTGCGGTTTTCGGGCACAATGAAACCGGCCGGAGGCTCCCGCGCTACCCTCTGATTCTCCATGACGACGACCCCCGGCCGCGACTCCCGCTGGCAATTCTGGATCGATCGCGGCGGCACGTTCACCGATATCGTGGCGCGGCGCCCGGACGGCACCCTCGCTACGCACAAGCAGCTTTCGGAAAATCCCGAGCGCTATCGCGATGCTGCGATCGCCGGCATTCGCGAGCTGCTGGGCGTGGCCCCCGGCGCGCCGCTTCCGGCGGGGCTGATCGAGACGGTGAAGATGGGAACGACCGTAGCCACTAACGCGCTCCTGGAGCGCCGGGGCGAGCGGACGGTGCTCCTCATCACGCGCGGCTTCGGCGATGCGCTGCGCATCGCCTACCAGAACCGGCCGAAGCTGTTCGTGCGCAACATCGTGCTGCCGTCGCTTCTCTACGAGCGGGTGATCGAGATCGACGAGAGGATCGGCGCGCATGGCGAGATCGTGCGCCCGCTCGACGCGCCCGCTGCGGAGCGCGAGCTCAGGCGCGCGCATGCGGACGGGATCCGCGCCTGCGCGATTGTTCTCATGCACGGGTACCGCTACCCGGAGCACGAGCGGGAGCTTGCCGCGCTCGCGCGAGCGGCGGGATTTGCCCAGGTGTCGGCGAGCCACGAGGTGAGCCCGCTGATGAAGCTCGTCTCGCGCGGCGACACGACCGTGGTCGACGCCTACCTCTCGCCGATCCTGCGCCGCTACGTGTGCGACGTCGAATCCGAGCTGCCGGGCGTGCGGCTGCAATTCATGCAGTCTTCCGGCGGGCTCACCGACGCGCACCGCTTCCAGGGCAAGGACGCGATCCTCTCCGGTCCGGCCGGCGGCATCGTCGGCGCGGTGGAAGTCTCGCGGCTCGCCGGCTTCGAGGAGATCATCGCCTTCGACATGGGCGGAACTTCGACCGACGTCACGCACTACGCCGGAGAATACGAACGCGCCTTCGTCACCGAGGTCGCGGGCGTGCGCCTGCGCGCGCCGATGATGCGCATCCATACGGTCGCAGCCGGCGGAGGCTCCATCTGCAGCTTCGACGGCGCGCGGCTTCGCGTCGGCCCGCAATCGGCAGGTGCGAATCCCGGGCCGGCGTCGTACCGGCGCGGCGGCCCGATCACCGTCACCGACTGCAACGTGATGGTAGGCAAGATCGATCCTGCTCTTTTTCCTAATGTGTTCGGACCCGAAGGCAAGCTGCCGCTCGATGCCGAAGTTGTGCGCGAAAAGCTTTCCGCGTTTGCGGCGGAAGTCGCCAAAGCGACCGGCCTCGTGCGCACGGCCGAGCAGCTCGCCGAAGGCTTCCTGCAGATCGCAAACGACAACATGGCGCACGCGATCAAGCATATCTCGGTCGAGCGCGGCTACGACGTCACCGGCTACACGCTGTGCTGCTTCGGTGGCGCGGGCGGCCAGCACGCCTGCGCGGTCGCCGATGCGCTGGGAATGAAGCGCGTGTTCATCCATCCCTTCGCTGGCGTGCTCTCGGCGTACGGCATGGGACTCGCCGACGTTCGCGCGCTGAGACAGGAAGCGGTGGAGGCCACGCTCTCCGCGGCTGCGCTCGATGCAGCCGAGCCGCTGCTCGAACGGCTGGCCGACGCGGCGCGAGGCGAGCTGGTGACGCAGGGGATACCGGCCGACAAGATCAATCTCCGGCGGACGCTGCACCTCAAGTACGACGGCACCGATACGACGCTCGAGATTCCATTTGCAAAGGGTGATGAAGCCCCGAAGCTTACGGCCGAATTCGAGCGCCGCTATCGCAGTCAGTATGGCTTCCTGATGCCGGGGAAGCCGCTCGTCATCGAGGCTGCAGGGGTCGAGACGATCGGAGCGGCGGCGAGCGCGCGCGACACGGCACACGCTTTCGCTGTGCGCGAAGGACCGCTCCGGCCCGCGAAAACCAACCGCGTATTCACCGGCGGCGCTTGGCACGAGGCGCCGGTCTACGTCCGCGCCGACCTGCGACCGGGGGACCGCATCGCGGGCCCCGCCGTGATCGCCGAGCAGAATGCGACCACCGTGATCGAGCCGGGGTGGGCGGCGACGCTTACCGCGCGCGACGATCTCTTGCTCGAGCGCGTGGTTGCGCTCGAGCGCGAGCATGCGATCGGCACCCGCGCCGATCCGGTGCTGCTCGAAGTGTTCAACAATCTGTTCATGGCGATTGCCGAGCAGATGGGCGTCACGCTCGCCAACACCGCGTACTCGGTCAACATCAAGGAGCGTCTCGACTTTTCCTGTGCGCTCTTCGACGCCGAGGGCAACCTCATCGCCAATGCCCCGCACATGCCGGTGCACCTGGGCTCGATGGGCGAGAGCGTGCGCACGATCATCGAGCGGCGGCGCGACACCATGCAGCCTGGCGACGTGTTCGTGCTCAACGCGCCGTACAACGGCGGCACGCACCTGCCGGACGTGACGGTGATCGCGCCGGTGTTCTTAGGTTCGTCGTCGTCCCCGCGCAAGCGGGGACCCAGTGTCGTCGATTCAACGTCGCTAGGTTCCCGCGTTCGCGGGAACGACGGCCCCGACGCCGTGGAATTCTTCGTCGCCTCGCGCGGCCACCACGCCGACATCGGAGGCATCACACCCGGGTCGATGCCGCCCGATTCGCGCCACGTCGACGAAGAAGGCGTGCTTCTCGACAACGTGCAACTCGTCTCGCAGGGACGTTTCCTCGAAGACGAAATGCGAGCGATCCTCGGCTCGGGAAGCTATCCCTGCCGCAACGTCGAGCAGAATCTCGCCGATCTGCGCGCGCAGGTTGCGGCCTGCGCCAGGGGCATCGAGGAGCTTGGGAAGATGGTCGAGCACTTCGGGCTTCCTGTCGTGCGCGCCTACATGCAGCACGTGCAGAACAACGCCGAGGAATCGGTGCGCCGGGTGCTCGGTGCGCTGAAGGACGGCAATTTCGAGTACGAGATGGACAATGGTGCGCGCATCGTCGTCACCATCACCGTCGACCGTGAGCGGCGCACGGCGAAGATCGACTTCACCGGGACGAGCCCGCAGCAGCCGACCAACTTCAACGCGCCTTCTGCCGTCTGCAAGGCCGCAGTCCTGTACGTCTTCCGCACTCTCGTCGACGACGAAATCCCGATGAACGCTGGGTGCCTGAAGCCGCTTGAGATCGTCATTCCGGAAGGCTCGATGCTGAGCCCGCGCTATCCTGCCGCCGTGGTCGCGGGCAACGTCGAGACATCGCAGGCGATTACCGA
>DATJWL010000050.1:0-12795 GCA_035501215.1 Casimicrobiaceae bacterium | reverse complement strand
GCATCCTCGCCGTTGTCGCTGGCGACAACCTCGTAGCCGGCCTTGGTCAGCATGTCGTTCAACACATGCCGTTCGGTCGGCGAGTCGTCGACGATCAGAATCTTCTTTATGCCCATGGGCTCCGCCCTTCCTTTGCCCTGCTTCCTCCCGGCCGCTTTCCCCTTGAAGCGGCGCCGAGACAGCGCTACACCGTGCTCTTCACGTGCGCGGCCACCGCCTTCAGCAAACTCTCCTTGGTAAACGGCTTGGTCAGGTATTGATCCGAGCCCACCATGCGGCCGCGCGCGCGGTCGAAAAGCCCGTCCTTCGACGACAGCATGACCACGGGCGTCTGATGGAACTTCAGGTTTTTTTTGATCAGCGCGCAGGTTTGATAGCCGTCGAGGCGCGGCATCATGATATCGACAAATATCAGGTCCGGCTGATGATCGGTGATCTTGCAGAGCGCGTCGAAGCCGTCGTCCGCCAGAATTACCGTGCATCCCGCCTGCAGCAGGAAGATCTCGGCGCTGCGACGAATCGTGTTGCTATCGTCGATCACCATGACCTTCACGCCGTTCAAAGCGGTCGATTCTGGCAAGTCCGGACTCCCGTTGCGCTCCACCAAAGCGGCATTGACGGCCACCGTTTCCATGCTGACCTCGCGAAAGTTTGCCACGGATACAACCAAATGCCTAGAGCATAATCCTTGCCAGAACCGGCAAAGGTCAAGCCGATGAGGGATTTGCAACAGCGACTTCGCGCGAACCCTAGGTGAAAGTGCCGTTTTTCGGCACTTTCCGGCTTCCGACAGAGCTCAGAGCCCGAGGAACATCCGATACGCCGGGTTGGCGGATTCGTCGACGTAGCGATAACCGAGGCGGTCGAGAAACTTCTGGAATTCGGCGTGATCCCGCGGCGGGACTTGCATGCCGACGAGCACCCGCCCGTAGTCTGCGCCGTGGTTGCGATAGTGAAACAGCGAGATGTTCCAGCCGCGGCTCATGCTGTTCAGGAATTGCATGAGCGCTCCGGGTCGCTCCGGGAACTCGAATCGATACAGCATCTCGTGCTCGGCGGCCGGCGCGTGGCCGCCGACGAGGTGGCGCACATGGAGCTTCGCCATCTCATTGTCCGACAGATCGTAGGCTTCGATGCGCCGCTTGTGCATCGCGCGCAGCAGTTCCGCCGTCTCGTGCCGGTTGGCGACCTCGACGCCCACGAAGATGTGCGCGATTTTCGCGTCCGCGTAGCGGTAATTGAACTCGGTGATGCTGCGCTTGCCCAGCAGCGCGCAGAATTCTCGGAAGCTTCCCGGCCGCTCGGGAATCGTGACGGCGAGGATCGCCTCGCGCTCCTCGCCGAGCTCCGCTCTCTCGGCGACGAAGCGCAGCCGGTCGAAGTTCATGTTGGCTCCGCAGGCGATCGCGACAAAGGTCTTGTCGCGCACGCGATGGCGCTCGACGTAGGCCTTCACGCCGGCGATCGCGAGCGCGCCCGCCGGCTCGAGGATCGAGCGCGTATCCTCGAAAGCGTCCTTGATCGCCGCGCAGATGGCGTCGGTGTCGACCTGCACCATTTCGTCGATCAGCTCGCGGCAGATGCGGAACGTCTCCTTGCCGACCTGCCTGACTGCGACGCCGTCGGCGAATAGCCCGACGTGGGCGAGGCGCACGCGGCGGCCGGCCTTGAGCGATTCGCTCATCGCCGCCGAGTCGACCGGCTCGACGCCGATCATTCGAATCTCGGGACGCACGCGCTTGACGTACGAGGCGATGCCGGAGATGAGCCCACCGCCGCCCACCGCGACGAAGATCGCGTCGATGGCGCCCTGCTGCTGGCGCAGGATCTCCATGCCGATCGTGCCCTGTCCGGCGATGACGTCCGGGTCGTCGTAGGGATGGACGAGCACGGCGCGTCTCTTGCGAGCGAGCTCGAGCGCGCGCGAGTAGGCGTCGCTGTACGAGTCGCCGTGCAGAACGACCTCGGCGCCGCGCGCCTGGACGGCCTGGACCTTGATTGCGGGTGTGGTCACCGGCATCACGATCGTGGCCCGGCAGCCGAGCCGTTGCGCGGCCAGCGCCACGCCTTGCGCGTGATTGCCGGCCGATGCCGCAACGACGCCGCGCGCACGCTCGGACGCGGAAAGGTGCGCCATGCGGTTGTAGGCGCCGCGCAGCTTGAACGAGAAGATCGGCTGCTGGTCCTCGCGCTTGAGCAGCACTCGGTTGCCGATGCGCGCGGAGAGCGTCGGCGCCAGCTCGAGCGGCGATTCGATGGCCACGTCGTAGACCTTCGCGGTCAGGATCTTCTTGAGATAGTCGACGGGCATCGCGGCGAGCGGGCTGCGTGATCAGGCGAAGGTTTCGAGCGTAGCAGAAACGCTGAAGCGTCCGCCACACATCAAAAAGTTTCTGCTAGCCTTCGCCTGCACAGAACAAAACGCGCTCGGCTTCTTCGTGTCCGCCACCACGCTCGCCGTCGTCGATCTGGGATCGAACAGCTTCCGGCTGGAGATCGGCCGCGTTGAGGGCGATCAGATCTACCGCCTCGACACCTGGCGCGAGACGCTTCGCTTCGGCGCGGGTCTCGACGCGCAAGGCCGGATCCGCCCCGCCGCGCAGAGAGCCGCCCTCGAGTGCCTCGCCCGTTTTCGCGAGCGTCTGACGGGGTTGCATCCTTCCGCGGTACGCGCAGTCGCTACCAACACTTTCCGAGTCGCGAAGAACGCGCGCGAGTTCCTCGCGGTCGCCGAGCGCGCGCTCGGCTTTCCCATTGACGTGATCGGCGGGCATGAGGAGGCGCGGCTGATCTACCTCGGCGTCGCGCACGAGCTGCCACGCTCTATTGCGCCGCGGCTCGTTGTCGACATCGGCGGCGGCTCGACCGAGTTCATAATCGGTCGTGGCCTCGAGCCGGAGCGGCTGGAGTCGCTCAAGATCGGCTGTGTGGGCATGACGCAGCGCTATTTCCCGCAGGGGCGGCTCACCGAAGAGGCGTTTGCCGCGGCGGAGACTGCAGCGCGAGTCGAGATCGAGGCGATCGCGCGTCAGTTCGGCCCTTCGCACTGGCGTGAAGCGTACGCATCGTCCGGAACCGCGGCCGCGCTGGCCGAAATCCTCGAGCAGAACGGATTCTCCGGCGGCGGCATCACGCCGGCCGGGCTCGCGCGCCTGCGCAAGCGCATGATCGCCGTGCGACACATCGCCCGCGTGTCGCTGCGCGCGCTCAAGATCGAGCGGGCCCCGGTGCTTGCCGGCGGTCTCGCCATCATGACGGTCGCGGTCGACGAGCTGGGGATCGAACGCGTCGACCCGGTCGGCGGCGCGCTTCGGCTCGGCGTTCTCTACGACCTGCTCGGCAGGACGATCGACGCCGACGTGCGCGGCGTGACCGTGCAGCGATTCGTCGATCGTTATGCAGTCGATCGCGCGCACGCGGCCAGGGTCGCAGCGCTCGCCGTCGCGCTCTATCGGCGCGCGCTGCCGAATGATCCGGAGGGCGCGCAACTCATCGAATGGGCGGCGAGGCTGCACGAGATCGGCATGTCGGTGTCGCACATCGGGTTCCACAAGCACGGCGCCTACATCCTCCAGCACGGCGACATGCCCGGCTTCTCCGCGGGCGAGCAGAGCAACCTCGCGTGGCTTGTCTTCGGCTGCCGAGGCGGACTCGCCAAGATGCAGCCCGGCCTCGGCGACCCGACGCGGCGGGCGCAGCTTCTCGTGCTGCGCCTCGCGGTGATCTTTCATCATGCCCGCGCGGCGATCAAGCTGCCGCGCATCCAGCTAAGGGTCGCGCGCAGGATCGCGCTGGGGGTTTCAGCCCGGTGGCTTGCCGCGCATCCGCTGACCGCGTATCTGCTCGCCAAGGAGCGCGCGCAGTGGGGCGAGCTGGGCTACCGCTGGAAGACGCTGCACGACTAGGGCCGGTTAACAGGCCCTAGCCTGCTAGACGAAGTCGGGCCCGATGACGACCTTGAGCACCACCGTGGAGACGCCGTCGCGGACGCGGTTGGACAGCCACCACACGGCGCCCTTGCGAATGCTCCACGGCAGCTCGTCTCCGGCCAGCAGGAACGAGGAGACCTCGCCAAGCGTCGGCTGATGCCCGATCACGAGCACGCTCTCGCGCGCGTCGGGCCAACCCGCCGCGGCGAGAACCGCCGAGGTGGTCGCGCCGGGTGCGAGCTCGTCGACTGTTCGAAACTTGCGCTTCAGAGCGAGCGCGGTCTGCTGCGCGCGGTCGGCCGGGCTCGACAGAACCCGCGTGGTGTCGGGCAGACGACCGTCCAGCCATTCGGCCATCCGCTGCGCCTGCTTGAGTCCCTTGGCGGTCAGCCGGCGGCCGAGATCGGGTTCACCCGCCTCGGCCTCGGCATGTCGCCATAGGATGAGGTCCACGAGCGCTCTAGGAATCGAGCTTCGTCTTGTCGGCCATGCGCCGAAGGAGCTCTTCCTGCGGGGACGAAGGCTGTGCTCGCCCTTTCGTCTTGCTGCGCGCGTAGCTCCCGTCCGCGGCGAGCTCCCAGGCGTCGCCGGCGGCGTCGAGATAGGGGGTCAGCCCTTCGGCGACCACACGTGCCTTGAGCTCAGGGTCGAGCACAGGAAATGCCACCTCGATGCGGCGAAAGAGGTTTCGTCCCATCCAGTCGGCGCTCGACAGGTAGACCTCGTTCGCGCCATCGTTGTGAAACTGCCACACGCGGCTGTGCTCGAGAAAGCGGCCCACCACCGAGCGTACGCGGATGTTCTCCGAGACGCCCTTGACGCCGGGACGCAAGGCGCACGCTCCGCGCACGACGAGGTCGATCTTCACCCCCGCTTGCGAGGCGGCGTAGAGCGCCTTGATCACTGCTTCTTCGAGCAGCGCATTCATCTTGGCCACGATCGACGCCGGCTTGCCTTCCTTGGCGTTGCGCGCCTCACGCCGGATCGCCTCGAGCAAGTGCCGGTGCATCGTAAAAGGTGCGAGCCAGAGATGCTTCAGCTTGTTCGGCTTGGCGAGGCTCGTGATGTGGAGAAATACCTGCTCCACGTCGGCGCAGAGTTCCGGATTGGCGGTGAGCAATCCGAAATCCGTGTACAGGCGGGCCGTGCGCGGATGGTAGTTGCCCGTTCCGAGATGCGCATACTGCTGGAGAACGACGCGTCCCGACGCATCCTTCTCGCGGCGGAGCAGCAGCGCGAGCTTGGCGTGAGTCTTCAGCCCGAACACTCCGTAGACGACTTGTGCGCCGGCGTGCTCGAGACGCTCGGCCCAGTTGATGTTGGCCTCCTCGTCGAAGCGCGCCATCAGCTCGACCACGACGGTGACTTCCTTGCCGCGCTGAGCGGCCTGAATCAGAGCCTCCATCAGGGCAGAGTTCACGCCGGTGCGGTAGACCGTCTGCTTGATGAGAAGGACGTCGGGATCCTCCGCCGCTTTGCGGATGAACTCCACGACTGGCTCGAACGACTGATAGGGGTGGTGCAATAGGATGTCGTGCTGGCGGATGGCAGCGAAGAGGTCGGTCTGGTCGCGGAGCCGCGCTGGCAATCCCGGGACGAAAGCCGGATACACAAGTCCCTCGACATCGGCGGCGTCGATGAGCGCCGACATCCGCGCCAGGTTCACCGGTCCCTCGCAGCGATACAGATCGGACTCCTGCAGCTCGAACTGCTGCAGGAGCAGCGCCGCGAGGTGCTGCGGGCAGTTCGCCGCGACCTCGAGGCGCACCGCGAGCCCGAACTGCCGCTGCGGCAGCTCGCCCTGGAGCGCCTGCCGCAGGTTTTTCACTTCTTCTTCGTCAATCCACAGGTCGGCATCGCGGGTCACGCGGAACTGCGAATAGCTCACGACCTTGCGCCCGGCGAAGAGCTCATGCATGTGCTGGTGCATGATCGAAGACAGCAGCACGAACGTGTTCTCCGCGCCGCCGACTTCGGGCGGCATCTTGAGCACTCGCGGCACCATGCGCGGCGCCTTCACGATCGCCACGCTCGTATCGCGTCCGAAGGCATCGTGCCCGGACAGCTCGACGATGAAGTTCAAGCTCTTGTTGACCACCTGCGGGAACGGGTGCGCCGGATCGAGCCCGATCGGCGTCAGCAGCGGACGGATCTCGCGCTGAAAATACTGGGCGGCCCACGCGCGCTGCGCCGCGTTGCGCTCGGCGTGACGCAGGACCGGGATGCCCGCCGCGGCGAGCCCGGGGATGATCTGCTGGTTGAGCACGCCGTACATCTGCGCCACCAGCGCCTGCGCAACCTGACCGATCTCGGTGAGGCTCGTCCTCAGCTCATGAATCGTCGTGCCCACGAGCGGCGCTTTCAACCGCAACTGTTCGCGCAGCCCCGCGACGCGGATCTCAAAGAATTCGTCGAGGTTGCTGCTGACGATGCACAGGAAGCGCAGCCGCTCGAGCAGCGGAATCGAAGGATCCTCGGCGAGAGCAAGGACGCGGCGATTGAACGCGAGTATCGACAGCTCGCGGTTGATCGCCGGCGGTTCGGGCTCCTTCACCGCCGCTGGGCTTGGGCTGGGAGCGGTCGAGGTCACCGGTGCGGCTGTCGCAGGCGCTGCACCGTGCGCAGTGTGCTCGGAATCTGTGACGGACATGTTACGCAGCCGCGGCGCCGAGCCCGGCCGCGCCATCTTCGAGCGCAAGCCAGACGCAGCGCCCCTTCGCTTCGCGATCGAGCTCGGCGAGGTAGGCGCGATGCGCGGCAAGTTCCTCGGCCGACGGCGCAAGAATGAGAATCGCGGGCAATGCCGGCGCAGCACTGTCGAACGCAGCCGCGGCAGGCGCGCCAAGCTCGATCGCGAGCGATTCCTGGCCGCGGGTCATGGCAAGGTACACCTCGGCGAGGAGCTCGGCATCGAGGAGCGCCCCGTGCAAGGTGCGTTGCGCGTTCGCCACGCCGAAACGCTCGCACAGCGCGTCGAGGCTGTTCTTCTTGCCCGGAAACTGATCGCGGGCGAGCGCCAGCGTGTCGATCACTTCGGCCGAGATGGCCGCGGTGGACGGCAGATCGAGCCGCTTCATCTCTTCGTCGAGGAAAGCGAGGTCGAACGGCGCGTTGTGGATTATCCAGCTCGCTCCGCGTGCGAAATCGATGAACTCGGCGGCGACGTCGGCGAATTTCGGCTTGTCGCGCAGCGTTTCCCAGGTGAGCCCGTGGACGTCGGTGGCGCCGCCGTCGATCTCGCGCTCGGGATCAAGATAGAAGTGCACGTGGCGACCGGTAAGGCGGCGATCGACCACCTCCACGCCGGCGAGCTCAATGACGCGGTGGCCCTGCTTCGGATCGAGTCCGGTGGTTTCGGTGTCGAGGATGATGTAGCGCATCAGCGTCTGTAGCGTTTGATCGTCGCCTGGATCTCCGCGATGGCGCGCTCGATCTCGTCGTCGGTCAAGTCGCGCTGGGCGCCCTTGCGGTCGGTGAGCGTGAGCGTGCGGTCGATCTCGGTCTGGAATTCGCCCAGCCCCATGCTCTCGGTGATCGTCGTCGTAACCTCGTCGCCGAGGGTCTCGGGTCCCCAGCGTACGATGATCACAGACAGATTATCGCCTTCATCGCCGCCACGCAGCTCGGCCTCGCGCATCATCGTCGGCGCGGATTTGAGAATCGGCGTGCCCGTCAGCGCGCGGGCGATCTCTTCCTGCGGATACACGCTCCACAAGCCGTCGGTGCAGAGCACGACCAGGTCGCCATTTCGCAGCGGAGTGCGGCGCGACAGGTCGATCACCGGATCAACAAGCCCGCCCAGGCAGCTGAAGATCTTGTTCCGGTCCGGATGATCGGACACCTCGTGCGCGCCGATGATTCCCTGGTCGAGGAGGTACTGGACTTTCGAGTGGTCCTTGGTCTGGCCGATGAGCCCGCCCTGGCGGAAGAGGTACAGCCGCGAGTCGCCCACGTGAGCCCAGTACGCGTAATTCGATTGCACCACGCAGGATACGCAGGTCGTTCGCGGCGTCTCGAGCATCGAGAACTGGTTGGCGTAGGAGCCGAGCGCCTGGTGTGCCCGAAGCATCGAATCCTGCAGGAACTTGAGCGGATTCTTGAGCGTGGGCTTCGCCTCCTGCTGGAAGCGCTCAATGAAAAGACGCACTGCGATCTGCGCCGCGATCTCGCCGCCGGCGTGGCCGCCCATGCCGTCGGCGACCACGAGCAGCAGCGTATCGCGGCTGTAGGTGTAGGCGAGCCGGTCCTGGTTGACCTTGCGCTGGCCCTTGCGGCTTTCCTGGAAGATCGTGAAGCGCACGGCGAGTCCCTACATTACCTCGCTGAACAGCTTCTTTTTCAACGTGTCGAGGAAGGTGAGCTTGCGCTTGCGCGGCGGTATGTCGCGGATCGCCTTCTGCAGCGCGAATACGCTCTGCGGTCGCTCCAGCGGGTCGAGCCGCAGGCACCAGTCGATCACTTCGAGCAGGTTGTCGGAATAGCCGCCGGCCCAGATCTTCTTCGCCGAAACGAGATGGTCCTCCGACAAACGCGCATCCGCGGCCTGCGGGGCAAAGGCCGCGAGGCAGGCGAACATGCTCGCTCCGATCCCATAGACGTCGGTCCACGGCCCGAGCCGGTCCGGCTCCCGATACTGCTCGGGCGCGGCGAAACCCGGCGTGTACATCGGCGCGAGCTTCGGGCGCGTGTTGGTGAGCGTCTGCCTGGCCGCGCCGAAATCGAGCAGCACCGGCGAGCCGTCGGTTCGCAGGTAGATGTTCGCCGGCTTGATGTCCAGATGCAGGAGCTTGTGGGTATGCACCTCGCGCAAGCCGTTGAGCAGATGCATGAAGACGTGCCGCACCAGCCGCTCGGACATCTGGTCCTGCCGCATCTGGATCTGCTGCTGCAGCGTGCGCCCCCGCTCGTAGCGCATGACCATGTACACGGTCTCGTTGGCGCGGAAGAAATTGAGCACGCGCACGACGTTCGGGTGGTTGATCTTGGCGAGGGCGCGGCCCTCCTCGAAGAAGCACTTCATTCCGTAGCGGAACGAAGTGAGGTTCTCTGCCGTGCTCGCGCGAACGATGTCGCCCTCGGTGCGCAGCACGAGCGACGAGGGCAGGTATTCCTTAATCGCCACCGGCGAGCCCCCGTCGTCGAAGGCGCGATAGACGATCGAAAAGCCACCGCGGCTGATCTGGCGATCGACCCGGTAATTGAGCAGCTGATACCCGGAAGGAAGGGCCTGGTTGGTGACGCCCATGAATGGCGGTGAGGGCTCGCGAGCGAAGGGCCTGATTGTACTTGCGCGTCGAATGGATAACCTCTACATTCTCGACAAGCCTGCACCTAAAGTAAAGAATTCATTGATTTTCCACGGCCTTTTCACCTCTCGGCGGCGAATCGGCAAGGACGCTCGATGATCCTAAGCATGACCGGCTTCGCGGCGGTTGCTGCCGAGCTGCCCGGCTGCTCATTGACGGTCGAGCTGCGTTCCGTCAACCATCGTTATCTCGATCTGCAACTGCGCCTTCCCGACGAGCTGCGCGGCCTCGAGGCTGCGGTGCGCGAGCTGCTTACCGCCGAGCTCAAGCGCGGCAAGGTCGATTGCCGGATCAGCCTGAACCACGCCCTCCCGGGCGCCACGACCCTGGCAGTGAACGCCGAGCGCGTCGCGCAGCTGCGCGACGCGACGGCCGAGGTCGTGCGCCATGCACCGAACGCATCGCCGCTCAGCGTCGCCGAGATCCTGCGCTGGCCCGGCGTTCTGACCGAGCCCTCGCTCGCCCCGGAGGCGCTTGCCGCACAGGGGCTCGCGCTCGTGCGGCGGGCGCTCGCCGAGCTCGGTGCCTCGCGCGCTCGCGAGGGCGAAAAGCTCAAGGCCATGCTGGAAGAGCGCTGCAGAGGCATCGAGGCGCAGCTCGAGCGCGTCGCACCGCGGGTGCCCGCGATCCACGATGCCTACGTCGAGAAGCTCGGGGCGCGCCTTAAGGAAGCAGGCCTCGATCCGGATGCCGAGCGCCTGAAGCAGGAGCTGGCGCTCTTCGCGACCAAGGTCGACGTCGCGGAGGAAGTGTCGCGGCTCACCGCCCACGTGGCCGAGGTGAGGCGCGTTCTCGGCGAGGGCGGCAGCAGCGGCAAGCGGCTCGACTTCCTGATGCAGGAGCTCAACCGCGAAGCGAACACGCTGGGATCGAAGTCGGTCGATGCGGAACTTTCCCACGCGGCGCTCGAGCTCAAGGTGCTGATCGAGCAGATGCGCGAGCAAGTGCAGAACGTCGAGTAGGGCCGTCAACGCTATGGACACGAACGCGTTGCTCCGCCGAAAACGCACAGCGCAAGGCGCGAAGGCGAAGGCGGGTTGGGCACTCGGCGAGCCTTTGCAACGCCGCGATGTGCGTTTTCGGCAGCAACCCGAAGGGAACGGGCCCTAGTCAGCGACGTGAGCACTGCGACCGGCAACCTCTTCGTGATCGCCGCGCCCTCCGGCGGCGGCAAGACCAGCCTGACACGGGCGCTCCTCGAGCGCGAACCGGCGATCCTGCTGTCGGTTTCATATACGACGCGTCCGCCTCGCCCAGGCGAGACCGACGGCGTGGATTATCACTTCGTTACGCCCGAGCGCTTCCGGGAGCTCAAGGATGCCGGCGAATTTCTCGAGCATGCGCAGGTGCACGGCAACTGGTATGCGACGAGCTCGACCTGGCTCAAGCGCCAGATCGAAACCGGACAGGACGTGCTGCTCGAGATCGACTGGCAGGGTGCCGCCCAGGTGCGAAAGCTCGTTCCCGCTTCGGTCCAGATTTTCATCCTGCCGCCCTCGCTCGCTTCGCTGGAGGAGCGACTGGTGCGGCGCGGGCAGGACGACGATCAGACGATCGCCCGGCGGATCAGTGCCGCGCGCGAAGAGATTCGCCACTGCGGGGAATTCGATTATGTTATTATTAATCAGGAGTTTGCTTCGGCCCTCGACGATCTGAGCGCGATTGTTCGGACCTCGAGGCTGCGCAGTGCCCAGCAGCGCGTACGCTACAGGGAGTTGCTCAAGCAACTTCTTTGAACTGGAGTTCGACAGGAACGATATATGGCACGCATCACCATAGAAGACGCACTGGCGAAGATTCCCAACCGCTTCGAGCTGACGCTCGCGGCGACCAATCGCGCGCGGCAGATCAGCGCCGGGTCGCAGCCGCTCCTCGACCCGGATCGCGACAAGCCCACCGTGATCGCGCTGCGCGAGATCGCGGCGGGCAAGGTCGGCATCGAGATGCTGCTCAAGCCGCAGAGTTGACGCGGCACCGGCGGAAGCTCAAAGGTGATCGAGAATGTCGGAAATTGCGGAGTTCACCCGACACCTCGGTCACTACCTGCCCCCACCTGACGTTGCGCTCGTCGAGCGCGCCTTTGCTTTCTCCGAGCACGCTCACCAGGGACAGTTCCGCAAGTCCGGCGAGCCCTACATCACGCACCCGCTCGCCGTAGCGAGCATCCTCTCGCAGTGGCGGCTCGACGCCCAGGGGCTCGCCGCCGCGCTCCTCCACGACGTGATGGAGGACACGAGCGTCACCAAGCGCCAGATCGAGCATTCGTTCGGCAAGCCGGTCGCCGACATGGTCGACGGCGTGTCCAAGCTCGACCAGATCGAGTTCCAGTCGCGCGAGGATCAGCAGGCGGAGAGCTTCCGCAAGATGCTGCTCGCGATGGCGCAGGACGTGCGCGTCATCCTGATCAAGCTCGCCGACCGGCTGCACAACATGCGCACGCTCGACGCGATGGCCACCGAGCATCGCGAGCGCATCGCGCGCGAGACGCTCGACATCTACGCGCCGATCGCGAACCGTCTTGGCCTGAACGCGCTTTACCAGGAATTGCAGGAGCTCGCGTTCAAGCATCTCTATCCGATTCGCTATCGCGTGCTCAGCAAGGCGATCAAGTCCGCCCGCGGCAACCGGCGCGAGGTGATGAACCGCATCCTGCAGTCGATCCGCGACGGCCTGAAGCACGCCGGCATCGCAGCCGCGGTGAGCGGCCGCGAGAAGATCACCTACAGCGTGTACAAGAAGATGCGCGAGAAGCACTACAGCTTCGCGCAGGTCTTCGACATCTACGGCGTGCGCGTGCTGGTCAAGGACGTCACAGCGTGTTACGCCGCGCTTGGCGTGCTACACAGCCTCTACAAGCCGATCCCAGGAAAATTCAAGGATTACATCGCCATTCCGAAGGCGAACGGTTATCAGTCGCTGCACACCACGCTCTTCGGTCCCTTCGGTACGCCGCTGGAGGCGCAGGTTCGCACGCACGACATGCATCGCGTGGCCGAGACGGGCGTCGCTGCGCACTGGCTGTACAAGGCGGGCGGCGAGCTCGACATCGCGGAAGCGCAGGAGCAGACCCATCGCTGGCTGCAGAGCCTGCTCGAGATCCAGTCCGAGTCGCGCGACTCGAAAGAGTTTCTCGAGCACATCAAGGGCGACCTTTTCCCAGACGAGATCTACGTCTTTACGCCGAAGGGCAAGATCATGGCGCTGCCGCGCGGCGCGACCGCGGTCGACTTCGCCTATGCCGTGCACACCGACATCGGGCATCACTGCACCACGGCGCGGATCAATTACGAGCTGCTGCCGCTGCGTACCGAGCTCAAGAACGGCGACCAGGTCGAGATCATCACCTCGCCCACCGCCCGGCCGAACCCGTCGTGGCTCAACTTCGTGGCGACCGGCAAGGCGCGCTCGCGCATCCGGCATTTTCTGAAGTCGCTGCAGCAGCGGGAGTCCGCGCTCCTCGGCGAGCGCATGCTCGAGCAAGCGCTCGCTTCATTGAAGGTCCCGGCGGAATCGATTACCCCGGAGCGCTGGGAAGCTCTCACCCGCGAATACGGCGCCAA